>NZ_JBQKUM010000094.1:0-15548 GCF_054968605.1 Pseudoalteromonas sp. G5_S1_14_S5
CTCGAATCTCGAATCTCGAATCTCGAATCTTAGTACTGCTCCTCTGACCAACCATCGCTATCAGACATATCTGGTGCGCCAGCGATACTGTTCTCTTCGTCTGCCCACTCACCGAAATCAATCATCTGACATTGTTTACTGCAAAACGGACGATGTGGGCTCTGTTCACCCCACTCAACATCAGTCTGACATTGTGGGCATTTAACGATGGTGATTTTGTTCGACATAGTGATTCTTAATTAGAGGGGGTAATAAAACTGAGTTAGGCTCAAATGGCAACTCAAGCCAAACGCTAAAAGGAATAAATTAGGTGCAGATAGCTAGCTCAAATTCGATATCTTGAGTACAGGCTTGGCCTGTTTCAAAGCTCATGAATTTAACCGCAAAGCGGTTTTTGTGCCCTGAGATCATTGGGTAGGCACCGTATTGCATCGGAATAGATAGACGAAGAATATTCGCTTCTTCAGCATCGCTTTGGAAGAAGCCAGCACGAGCGATTTGCTCTTTGAAGTGGCCAGTTTCTCGAGTTAGCTTTAACCATAGCGTTAGCGCTTCATACAGAGGCTGTAGGCTATCCATCCACGCTTTGGCATCTCTCATTCTCTTATCAAGAGGGAGGTGTAACCAATAATGCAGTGCCGGTAAGTCAAAGCAACATGAACCGCCTGGCAGATTAAAACGCTGGCGAATCGCACTTAGGAAGCGATCTTCTTTAAGAGATTGGCCAAAACGCTCTGAGTGCATTAAATCACGATAAATATTGCCAATGTCATTGAGCAGTGACGTAAGCATCTCTTGATCGACACCTTCGACGTCTAACCAGCTTTTGTAGGTTACACGTTGCTTCTCAAGATCTTTTGCAAGTTCGCTCTTGAGTTGGATCTGCTCGAAGATTTCAATCAGATCAAAGATAGAGCGGAAAAAGAGTTGATACTGTTGAGCATCGGAAAATGTAGAAGACAGGTGTAACTGCCTCAAGAGTGATTCCACTCTTAGGTAGATGCGTGTTTTCTCATTTAGAGGATGTTCAAATTTGTGGGTGATCATCGAGCAAGCCTTCATTCAACATAGTTCTATTCTGACCCATCTACTGTACTGATTGCCAGATACTTTTTATGTAAATCTGTGATTTGCGGCAAAAGTTCTTGGTTTTTAGTATGGTTTTTAATCACGTCATCTGCAACTGCCAAACGTTGTTCTCTTGAAGCTTGTGATTTCAAAATTGATGCAACTTGTTCCCTAGAAACATTGTCCCGGTTCATCGTTCGTTCAATCTGCACTTCGGTAGGCACATCAACAATTAATACGCGATCCGTCATGCCTTGCATCTGGTTTTCAACCAATAGAGGTACGACTAATAAACCATAGGGCGAGGTAACTTTAGACAGGTCACTGTCAATTTTGTCACGAATCATGGGATGAAGAAGATCATTTAGCCATTGCTTTTGCTCTGGGTCTGAGAAGATCAGCTCGCGTAGCTTAGCTCGGTTGAGCGTACCATCTTCAAGTAAGATAGCCTCGCCAAAGTGTTCGGTAATCTGCTTTAAGCCTTCACTACCCAGAGCGACCACTTCGCGTGCCACGATATCGGCGTCAACAATATCAATGCCAAAGTGTTCGTTGAATAGGTTAGCGACGGTCGTTTTACCACTGGCGATACCGCCACTTAATCCGATAATGATTGCCATGGTTACATTCCTAGTACTGAAGTGAAATACCAACCCATGATGTCGTTGCCACGCATCAAACTCGCCCAGCCAGCAATTGCAAGGTAAGGGCCGAATGGGAAGGCTTTATCGATGCCTTGCTGTTTCAAGCGTAACTGAATCAACCCAAACATTAGGCCAACAAGAGAAGACAACAGGATGATCATTGGAAGGTGCTGCCAACCAAGCCATGCACCAAGTGCGGCTAGTAACTTGAAGTCACCGTAACCCATGCCTTCTTTGCCTGTCAGTAACTTGAACAGCCAGTATACTGACCATAAAGCGAGGTAACCAGCGATGGCGCCGACTACGGAGTCTTGAAGCGATACTGGGCTGATATCAAATAAGGCTAAGGCGATACCAAACCAAACTAACGGTAATGTAATTTGGTCCGGCAATAGCATGGTGTCGAGGTCGATGAAAGTGGCGGTAATTAACGCAAAGGTAAAAAATATCAGTGCAATAGCGTAAAAACTGAAACCATAGTGACTCGCGACAACTGTGCAAAGTATTGCAGTCAGAAGTTCAACCAGAGGGTAGCGAATACTGATCGGAGTGTCACAACTGTGACACTTGCCCTTCAAGAATAACCAGCTTAACACTGGGATATTGTCGATGATTCTTAATTGAGTGTTGCATTTAGGGCAGGTAGAGCGAGGAACACTGAGGTTGAATTTTCCTTCTGGCGCGGGAATCTTATATTGTGAGAAATACTCCGAGCACTCTTTTTGCCATTCACGTTCCATCATAATTGGTAAGCGATGTATGACGACGTTAAGGAAGCTGCCAATCAGAAGACTAAAAATGAATGCTAATACGGGGAATAGCCAGGGATAGTAGTGAAATACTTCCATAGTGTCCTTTACCACTTAATCAAGACGAGTAGAGGTTTCTACTCATGGGTGTTTAGTTGCTTTTGGCTATCCTAACACACTCATAAGATTAAAGATCGGTAAGTACATTGCAACCACAAGACCGCCTACGATGGATCCTAAAAATACAATGATCAGAGGCTCTAATATTTTGCCCAGATTATCGACGGTATTGTCTACTTCAAACTCATAAATCGAAGCGACTTTGTTGAGCATTTCATCAAGGTTTCCTGACTCTTCGCCAATCGTCACCATCTGCAACATCATCTCAGGAAACGCATTGGTATTGCGCATGGCAATATACATGGGGATGCCAGCAGCGGTTTCACGATGTACTTCAATGATTGCCGATTCATAGTGCAGGTTTCCTGCGGTTTTGGCCGTGGTTTTTAGGCTCATGAGAATGGGAATACCAGAGCCGAAACTGGTTGATAGTGTTCGACTGAACTTGGCAATAGAGGCTTTGGCCATGACACCGCCTAGAACTGGAAACTTTAAACTTAAGCGGCTTGTAGATAATCGAATCGAGTAGGAACGCTGACGGAGTTGATAAATAACTATGCCTGCCAACCCTGCACCTATAAACGTATAAAAGCTGTATGCCTGCATCCAATGAGAAAGCTCAAGTACTTGCTGAGTAAACCAAGGGAGGTCGGCACCAAAGCCCGAAAACATAGACTCAAACTCAGGAATCACCATGGTCAGCATTAAATAAGAGACTGTGAGTGCGACAGTAACCACCATTGCAGGATAGATGAGCGCTTTGATGACCTTAGACTTGAGCTGTTCACTCTTCTCTCGATATGTCGCTAGGCGTTCAAATACTTGCGCGAGGTTACCCGAGAGCTCACCCGTTGCGACTAAATCGGTATAAAGATCATCAAAGTGGCGGCTCGCGGTTCGCATCGCCTTGGAGATAGGTGTACCAGCTTCGACACCTTTACAGATATGTGACAGTATAGATTTCATTTCAGCTTTACGATGATTATCTGAGACCAACTTAATCGCCTGCACAATTGGGACTCCGGTCCCTAGTATGGTCGCAAGCTGGCGGGTCAATACGGTTATATCCCGAGATTTAACTCGATGGGTTAAACGCGTTAGTGCTGAGATACTTTTCTTTTTGATTTTTTTTATCTGGATGTGCTGGTCTTTGAGCTTTTCACGCACCTCTAATTTAGTAAGCGCTACGGTTTGCCCTGACACTTTTTTGCCAGAGCTGTTGATGCCTTTCCAGTGGTAGCTTTTTAATTGTAATTGCTTAGGTTTAGTGATCATTGAAGCTCCAATAGACTATAGGTACAGAACACGTTGCAGTTCTTGATAGCTGGTGGTGCCTTCAAGTAGCTTGTCTAATCCTGACTCTTGCAGTGTACGCATCCCTTCTCGGCGAGCGAGGTCTTCTATCTCCAGTGCATTCGGTTTGCTAATAAGGCTATTTTTGAGTTTGTCGGTGAATGGCATCACTTCATAAATACCGACCCGTCCTGAATAGCCTTGATTGCACTCATTACACCCTTGTGGATTAGCCCTATAAATGGTTTTGCTGTTAGGGATGGAGTGACGCAGGAAGATATCTGGTGAGTCGTCAACGGTTTTGCATTGATTGCACAAGCGTCTTGCCAGTCGCTGGGCAATGATCAAGCTCAACGATGAGGCTAGATTAAAGGGTTCAATCCCCATATGAGCGAGTCGGGTCACCGTTTCTGCCGCAGAGTTTGTGTGGAGCGTTGAAAGCACTAAGTGACCGGTTTGTGACGCTTTGATGGCGATCTCTGCGGTTTCTAAATCACGGATCTCACCGACCATCACCACATCTGGATCTTGTCGTAAAAATGATCGCAGGGCTTCAGCGAATCCAAAGCCAA
Source organism: Pseudoalteromonas sp. G5_S1_14_S5 (assembly GCF_054968605.1). Classification (NCBI taxonomy): domain Bacteria; kingdom Pseudomonadati; phylum Pseudomonadota; class Gammaproteobacteria; order Alteromonadales; family Pseudoalteromonadaceae; genus Pseudoalteromonas; species Pseudoalteromonas sp. G5_S1_14_S5. Next base: position 4,447 of record NZ_JBQKUM010000094.1, read on the forward strand.
TCTTTGGCATTACTTGCACTTGGTTGATACCACATAGGTTAATCTCTACCGGATCTTCTGCGGTGGAGATATTACGTTCCGTGGTGTTCAATACTCGAAGGCCAGTATAAAGCGAGACGGTTTTCCCGCTGCCTGTAGGGCCAGTCATTAAGATCATTCCTTGCGGGCGTTTTAGTGCATTCATGTAGAGGGCTTTTTGATCGTCGCTGTAACCGAGCTTGTCGATATCGAGATTAGCTGCGCTGCTATCGAGTAGCCGTAAAACGATCTTCTCGCCCCATAGGGTTGGCAATGTGGAGACGCGCATATCAATCGCGAGTTCGTCATTCAGGCGCAGTTTTATTCGTCCATCTTGAGGTAAGCGACGCTCAGCAATATCAAGCTTAGCGAGAATTTTTAAACGGGCGGATAAACGTCGGCTCAGGTGAGAAGCGGGTTGCTGGATCTCAACCAATATACCGTCACAACGCAGACGAACACGGTAGTGCTCTTCATAAGGCTCAAAATGGATATCGGAAGCACCTTTACGTACAGCATCGACCAGTATCTGATTGATAAACCGGCTAACTGGAGAGTCGTCTTGACTAAGGTCTTCAATCGATGCGAGTTCGTCGTCAGATACTTCAACTAGGTTAGCCAGTTCATCTTGGGTGATCTCTTTGCGTTTGGAGTCTTGCCCGGAAATGGAGCGTCCATACAGCTTGCGTATCGTACCTTCCAGTTCTGAGTAATTGGCGACAGCCAGCTCTATCTGTAACCCGGTTGCAAAGCGAAAATCATCTTCAGCTTGTAAGTCAGTAGGGTCGGCGGAAGCAAGTGTGAGCGTCGAGTTAGAGACTGAGATCGGAACTGCACGGTATTTGGTGATCAGCTCGCGAAGCCCTAATTGGTCACACAAATCTTTATAATCTGTGTTGCCCAGTTGAACTAACGGCAAGCCGAAGATGGCTTGTATATTGTGTGCTAGGGAGTCGCCTGTGAAGAGATCAAGAGCGAGTAAAGCTTCAGGTGTCGAAATACCTGAAGCTTGTATATGTTCAGCCACGGCTTGTTCTTGAGTCAGGCCAAGTAAATCAGCCTGACGGAGAATTGTAGGAAGTTTGGTTAGCATTATGGGCAGCTATTTATAGTTGGTAGGTTACTCACACCTGCAGAGGTTGCTGAACATGTCCAGCCAGAATCTGTTCTTGAGTAGGTTAGGTATGCATTATTGAGGGCGCTATTTGAGCCAAATAGGAACTTTAAATTGTTCTCACTTGGAACACTTATCGTTCCTAAAATGTTTGAACCTGCAGAGATACCTAAATCACTAACTGACGTATTTAAAGCTAATTTTCCATTTTCTTGATATATAAGCTCTGCTGGTGTTAATAAAGCTTTCATTGTTGCTATTGCCGATGCAACTTCACTTTTGGCAACATAATTTTTGTATGCAGGTAGAGCAATCGCAGATAAAGTACCAATGATTGCCATCACAATCATCAATTCAATCAGCGTGAAACCTTTCTGATTTGTCCTTTTGTTCATTCTTTTCATTCCACTCTTTAGTTTGTTTCAGTGCAAGCGCAAGATGGTAGAGAGAATAGAAGTCGAGGTGGGGAAGTGGAATGGTGTTCAGGTGCGGTCGCGAGTGGTTTTGAATTTATTGAATCGCTGTTGCATATAGCGCGCAAATTTATGCGATCAACTTAAATAACACTTTGAAATACTGATAATTAAGGCAATAAAAAGGCACTGTCATCAACAGTGCCTTTACAGAAACTATTTACTATTCAGTAAATTACGCTTTGAATCTCATTGATAGATCCATTGCTTTCAGGTGCTTAGTTAGTGCACCGACAGAGATGTAATCAACACCCGTTTCAGCGAACTCAGCGATGGTGTCTAGTGTCACGTTACCAGAGTTTTCTAGTGCAGCACGGCCTGCGTTGATCTTCACAGCTTCACGCATCATGTCAGTGGTGAAGTTGTCTAGCATGATGATGTCTGCGCCCGCGTTGATAGCCTGCTCTAGCTCTTCTAGGCTCTCAGTTTCAACTTCAACCGGCTTACCAGGGTTTAGCTCTTTTGCTGTTGAGATAGCTTTTTCAATGCCGCCACATGCGATGATGTGGTTTTCTTTGATTAAGTAGGCATCGAAAACACCGATACGGTGGTTGAAGCCGCCACCACAAGCCACAGCGTATTTTAGTGCACTACGTAGGCCTGGGATGGTTTTACGAGTATCTAACAGGCGGCACTCTGTGTGTTTGATTTTGTCAGCATAGATGGCGGTTGCTGTTGCACACCCTGATAGCGTTTGAATGAAGTTCATTGCGTTACGCTCACCAGTTAATAGTGCGCGCGCTGGTCCGGTTAGGGTACAAAGCGTTTGGTTTGGTTCAACCTTATCACCATCTTCTACGTTCCACTCGATAGTCACTTCACCGCCTAGCTGCTTAAAAACCTCATCAGCCCATGCTTTACCACAGAATACGCCGTGTTCACGAGTGATGATGGTTGCGCTGTTGATAGCGTCAGCTGGGATTAGACTTGCCGTAATATCAGCCGCTGGATCCAGTGTACCGCCAAGGTCTTCTTTGATTGCTTCTGCGACTGCACGAGTGATCTCTAGTGGCAGCTGCTCTTTTAAGTAGTCAAGGCGTTGGTGGCTGTTATGTGTGTTTTTCATCGCAAATCTAATCTTGAAAGGAAGTGGGAATGGAATGATACTCTTGCTTAACTTCAAATTAAAGAGGCTAGCGCTACTGCTCTATGGGTAAGGTCATAATCTACCGCGCTAGCAAAAAAAGAAAGCGAGACCAAGATGACGATCTGCTCCAAAGGATGGTACGAGAACGCTCGGCATGTACCTTCGCCTTATTTTGACGCTCGGCCGAGTGTCGATGATATCTCTCTGCTGGTGGTCCACAATATTAGCCTACCACCGGGGCAATTTGGTGGGCCTTATATCGAGCAGTTCTTTACGGGTAATCTCGATCCAGCGGAACACCCGTTTTTCAAAGTGATTCATCAAATGGGTGTATCGGCTCACTGCTTAATTCGCCGCGATGGTGAAGTGGTGCAGTTTGTTTCTTTCCTCGACAGGGCTTGGCATGCAGGCCAATCGAGCTTTGCTGGTCGTGAAAGGTGTAATGATTACTCTATTGGTATTGAATTAGAGGGCAGCGACTTTGTTGCCTACACAGAGCAGCAGTATCAAGCCTTGACTGAGCTAACTGAAACGCTGGTGTCAAGCTTTCCTCAGATCACTGATGAACGTATCACTGGTCATCAATACATAGCACCTTTACGCAAAACAGACCCAGGTTTGGTCTTCGACTGGACAAAATTTAAAAGTAAATTGCGCTTCTAATTCCTCATATTCTTCATGGCTCTGTTAATTACAGAGCCTTGCTTAATCAACGTTTAGCATAACCACTTGTGAATTTTTGTTGTTGCGATGTAAAGAAAGTGGTTGGCGTGCGGGTGTCAATAAATCGAGAGTGTGACGAGCTTATCAAACATCTAGATATTAAAGCTTGTGAACAGAATTTCCCTCCCGAATGTGCGATCGGTTCGATTTTTGACCGAATTAGGCTAGTCTTTCTGAAACAATTCATTGTTATCCTGAAATTTTCTAGCACGAATACTCCCCAAAAGTATTAGCGCTGTAAATGGTAAGACCAACTTGGTTGCTGTTTTAAATTTCATTTGTTAAATCGTGGTTAATTCACACTGCGTTCTATGATGCAGGTCAATTTTACGCTGGACAGTGGCGTTTTAATTATGTTAATTTCTTCCCAACTTAAAATTGGTATTACCAATTGTCAGCGAAGAAAAAGAAGAACAACAAACTATGGCTTATCAAAGGATTCGTCAGCCAAAACTCTCCGATGTAATCGAACAAGAGTTAGAAAGGTTGATTGTGGAAGGAACACTGGCTCCAGGGCAGCAGTTGCCGCCTGAGCGCGAATTGGCGAAACAGTTCGATGTGTCTCGTCCTTCAATCCGAGAAGCGATACAACGTTTAGAAGCCAAACGCTTGCTTACTCGCCGTCAAGGTGGAGGTACGTTTGTTAGCGAAAATATCTGGAAGAGCTTTTCAGATCCTTTGCTTAATTTGTTGTCATCCCATTCTGAAACCCAACTAGACTTGTTGGAATCGCGTCATGCGATGGAAGGGATTTCGGCTTACTTCGCGGCATTGCGTGGCACTGATGAAGACTTTGCTCGTATTCAAGCATGCCAAGAGAAAATTCACGGCGCGCAAGATAAGGGTGATATTGAAGCCGAATCTGCAGCGGTGATGGCTTTCCTTATTGCTTTAACAGAGGCAGCACACAATGTGGTGTTATTGCACATTGTTCGTAGCTTGGCTCCGTTACTTGAACAAAACGTCTTGGAAAATTTAAAGCTGTTGCATCGTCGTAAAGACGTTGTGGATAAAGTGAGTATACATCGAGCTAATATCGTAGATGCGATCGTTTCTGGTCAGCCTGAGAAGGCGCGTGAAATGTCACATTCTCATTTAGCTTACATCGAAGAAACATTGCTGGATTTGACGAAGGAAGAATCGCGCCGCGAACGCTCCCTGCGTCGAATTCAACAGGGTAAATAGCCGTAATACTTCGGCTTTTTACGTGTTTAGTAGAATCCAACTAACAAAAAGGATAGATCGCCATGTCTGACATGAAGCATGACGTAGACGCACTGGAAACTCAAGATTGGTTAGAAGCTCTTGAGTCAGTAGTACGTGAAGAAGGTGTAGAACGTGCACAGTTCCTACTAGAAACAGTTCTAGAGAAAGCACGTCTAGATGGCGTTGATATGCCAACTGGTATCAACACTAACTACATCAACACGATTCCGGCAGCACAAGAGCCAGCATACCCAGGTGATGTAACTCTTGAACGTCGTATTCGTTCGATTATTCGCTGGAACGCAATCATGATCGTATTGCGTGCTTCTAAGAAAGACCTAGACCTAGGTGGTCACATGGCTTCTTACCAGTCAGCAGCGGCTTTCTACGAAGTTTGTTTCAACCACTTCTTCCGTGCTCCAAACGAGACGGACGGTGGCGATCTGGTTTACTACCAAGGTCACATCTCACCGGGTATCTACTCTCGTGCATTCGTTGAAGGTCGTCTAACTGAAGAACAGCTAGACAACTTCCGTCAAGAAGTGGATGGTAAAGGTATCCCGTCATACCCACACCCTAAACTGATGCCTGAGTTCTGGCAGTTCCCGACAGTATCTATGGGGCTTGGTCCAATTTCTGCGATCTACCAAGCACGTTTCCTTAAGTACCTAGACGGTCGTGGTCTAAAAGACACATCTGCACAGCGTGTATACGCATTCCTAGGTGACGGTGAGATGGATGAGCCGGAATCACGTGGTTCTCTATCTTTCGCTGCGCGTGAAAAACTAGACAACCTAACATTCCTAATCAACTGTAATCTACAGCGTCTTGACGGCCCTGTAATGGGTAACGGTAGCATCATCCAAGAGCTAGAAGGTCTATTTAAAGGCGCTGGCTGGAACGTTGTTAAAGTTATTTGGGGTAGCAACTGGGATGCTCTACTTGCTAAAGATACAACAGGTAAACTTCTACAGCTGATGAACGAAACTGTAGATGGTGACTACCAAACATTTAAATCTAAAGATGGTGCTTACGTACGTGAACATTTCTTTGGTAAGTACCCAGAGACAGCAGCACTAGTTGCAGACATGACTGATGACGAAATCTTCGCACTTAAGCGTGGTGGTCACGAGTCTTCTAAACTGTACGCAGCTTACAAAAACGCAGCAGAAACTAAAGGTCGTCCAACAGTAATCCTAGCTAAGACTGTTAAAGGTTACGGCATGGGCGAAGCGGCTGAAGGTAAGAACATCGCGCACCAAGTTAAGAAAATGGACATGACTCACGTACTACACCTACGTGATCGTCTAGGTCTTCAAGACATCCTAACTGACGAAGCAGTGAATGAGCTTCCATACCTGAAACTTGAAGAAGGTTCGGCGGAATACGAATACCTACACGCTCGTCGTAAAGAACTAAAAGGTTACACGCCACAGCGTCTACCTAAGTTCACTCAAGAATTCAAAACACCTGAGCTAGAAGAGTTCGCTCCACTACTTGGTGAGCAAAAGCGTGATATCTCTACAACAATGGCTTACGTACGTACTCTTAACATCCTGCTTAAGAACAAGAACATTGGTAAGAACATCGTTCCTATCATCTGTGATGAAGCTCGTACGTTCGGTATGGAAGGTCTGTTCCGTCAAATCGGTATCTACAACCCGCACGGTCAGGAATATACGCCAGAAGATAAAGGCATCGTTTCTTACTACAAAGAAGCAACATCAGGTCAGGTATTACAAGAAGGCATCAACGAACTAGGTTCAATGGCATCTTGGGTTGCTGCTGCAACTTCTTACAGCACCAACGATTTGCCAATGATCCCGTTCTACATCTACTACTCAATGTTTGGTTTCCAACGTGTAGGTGATATGGCGTGGATGGCTGGTGACCAACAAGCTCGTGGTTTCCTACTAGGTGCTACTGCTGGTCGTACAACGCTAAACGGTGAAGGTCTACAGCACGAAGATGGTCACTCGCACATTATGGCGAACACGGTTCCTAACTGTATCTCTTACGACCCAACATTCGCTTACGAAGTTGCAGTAATCATGCAAGACGGTATCCGTCGCATGTACGGTGAGAACCAAGAGAACGTGTTCTACTACCTAACTGTAATGAACGAAAACTACGCAATGCCAGCAATGCCAGCAGGCGCTGAAGAAGGCATCCGTAAGGGTATCTACAAGCTTGAGTCTTACGCAGGTAATAAGTCTAAAGTTCAGCTAATGGGCTCTGGTACTATCATGAACGAAGTACGTAAAGCAGCGACAATCCTAAGCGAAGAGTACGGCATCGCATCTGACGTGTTCTCAGTAACATCGTTCAACGAGCTGACTCGCGACGGTCAAGACGCAGAGCGTTACAACATGCTTCACCCAGAAGCGGAAGCGAAAGTACCTTACATTGCACAAGTAATGGGTACTGAGCCAGCAATCGCAGCGACTGACTACATGAAGAACTACTCTGAGCAAGTTCGTGCGTTCATGCCTTCTGAGTCTTACAAAGTACTTGGTACTGATGGTTACGGCCGTTCTGACAGCCGTGAGAACTTGCGTCGTCACTTCGAAGTTAACGCAGGCTACGTAGTAGTTGCAGCGCTAACTGAACTGGCTAAACGTGGTGATATCGAGAAATCTGTAGTAGTTGAAGCAATTGCTAAATTCGATATTGACACTGAAAAAACAAACCCACAATACGCTTAATACAGCGCTTAACTAGAAGGTAAATAAGCAATGGCAATCGAAATAAATGTACCTGACATCGGTGCGGATGAGGTTGAAGTTACTGAGATTCTTGTAAGCGTTGGCGACAAGGTTGAAGAAGAACAGTCTCTAATCACTGTTGAAGGCGACAAAGCTTCTATGGAAGTTCCGGCGTCTCAAGCTGGTATCGTTAAAGAAATCAAAGTAGCTGAAGGCGATTCAGTTTCTACTGGTTCTCTAATCATGATTTTCGAAGCCGAGGGTGCAGCTGAAGCTGCGCCTGCTCCAGCAGCAGAGACAGCTCCAGTAGCTGCTCCAGCAGCGACAGCAGCGGCAGAGCTTAAAGAAGTTCACGTTCCAGATATTGGTGGTGACGAAGTTGAAGTTACTGAAATCATGGTTGCTATTGGTGATTCAGTAGAAGAAGAGCAATCTCTTCTAACTGTTGAAGGCGACAAAGCATCAATGGAAGTTCCTGCACCATTCGCAGGTACAGTTAAAGAAATCAAGATTGCTTCTGGTGACTCAGTTTCTACTGGTTCTCTAGTAATGGTATTTGAAGTAGCTGGCTCTGCACCTGCAGCAGCGCCTGCTCCAGCGGCGGCAGCACCAGTTGCAGCGGCTCCTGCAGCATCAGCTGAAAAAGAAGTAAACGTTCCAGATATCGGCGGTGACGAAGTAGAAGTTACTGAAGTAATGGTAGCGGTTGGCGATACAGTAGAAGAAGAGCAATCTCTAATTACTGTTGAAGGCGACAAAGCTTCAATGGAAGTTCCTGCACCATTCGCTGGTACAGTAAAAGAGATCAAAATTGCAGCTGGCGACAAAGTATCAACTGGCTCTCTAATCATGACTTTCGTTGTTGAAGGCGCGGCTCCAGCTCCAGCTCCTGTTGCTGCACCTGCACAAGCAGCAGCTCCAGCGGCGGCACCTGCACCTAAAGCTGAAGCTCCAGCAGCTCCAGCAGCAACAGACGACTTCCAAGAAAACGGTGAGTACGCACACGCGTCTCCAGTTGTACGTCGTCTAGCTCGTGAGTTCGGTGTAAACCTAGCGAAAGTTAAAGGTACTGGTCGTAAGAGCCGTGTACTAAAAGAAGACGTTCAGTCTTACGTTAAAGATGCACTTAAGCGTCTAGAGTCTGGTGCTGCGGCATCTGGCAAAGGCGGTGACGGCTCTGCTCTTGGTCTACTACCATGGCCAAAAGTTGACTTCAGCAAGTTCGGCGAAACTGAAGTTCAGAAGCTTTCTAAGATCAAGAAGATCTCTGGTGCAAACCTACACCGTAACTGGGTAATGATCCCTCACGTTACACAATGGGATAACGCAGACATCACTGAGCTAGAAGCATTCCGTAAAGAGCAGAACGCAATCGAAGCGAAGAAAGACACTGGCATGAAGATCACTCCACTTGTGTTCATCATGAAAGCTGTTGCTAAAGCACTAGAAGCGTTCCCAGCGTTTAACTCTTCTCTTTCTGAAGATGGCGAAAGCATCATTCTTAAGAAGTACGTAAACGTAGGTATCGCAGTAGATACTCCAAACGGTCTAGTTGTTCCTGTATTCAAAGACGTAAACAAGAAAGGCATCTACGAGCTATCTGAAGAGCTAATGGCTGTGTCTAAGAAGGCACGTGCTGGTAAGCTAACTGCAGCTGACATGCAAGGCGGTTGTTTCACAATCTCTAGCCTTGGTGGTATCGGTGGTACTGCATTTACGCCAATCGTAAACGCGCCAGAAGTAGGTATCCTAGGTGTATCTAAGTCTGAAATGAAACCTGTGTGGAACGGTAAAGAGTTCGAACCACGCCTACAACTTCCACTGTCTCTATCATACGACCACCGTGTGATCGATGGTGCTGAAGGTGCACGCTTCATTACTTTCCTAAACAGCGCACTATCTGACATTCGTCGTCTAGTACTGTAATTGAGAAAGTAAATATTAAGGTGGCTTTCGGGTCACCTTAATTCTTTATACAAAGTATTTTTTAGAGAACAGTTCCCGCTTTTCTCATAAAGCGAAAGGGAAGTGTTGTCTAGCTCACAGGCTAACTTAAAGCTACTTTCACACTGTTAACATCTCTGTAAAATGTTGGCTGTTTGAAAGCCCAATAATTTAAGAACATCTACTCAGCCTGTTAGGGATAATGACTACAAGAGGTCACAATGAGCAAAGAAATTAAAGCCCAAGTTGTTGTACTTGGTTCAGGTCCTGCTGGTTACTCAGCTGCATTCCGTTGTGCGGATTTAGGTCTAGAAACAGTACTGGTTGAACGTTACAGCACTCTTGGCGGTGTATGTCTAAACGTTGGTTGTATTCCATCAAAAGCACTTCTTCACGTTTCTAAAGTAATTGAAGAAGCGAAAGCGATGGCAGAGCACGGCGTTGTATTCGGCGAGCCACAAACGGACATCAGCAAGATCCGTATCTGGAAAGAAAAAGTAGTAGACCAACTAACAGGCGGTCTTGGCGGTATGGCTAAGATGCGTAACGTAACGGTTGTTAACGGTTTCGGTAAGTTCACTGGTCCTAACAGCATCCTAGTTGAAGGCGAAGGCGAAGCAACAACAGTTAACTTCGACAACGCAATCATCGCTGCAGGTTCTCGTCCAATTAAACTGCCATTCATCCCACATGAAGACCCACGTATTTGGGATTCTACGGATGCACTTGAGCTGAAAGAAGTTCCTGAAAAACTGCTTATCATGGGCGGTGGTATCATCGGTCTTGAAATGGGTACGGTTTACCACTCTCTAGGTTCTAAAGTAGACGTAGTTGAGATGTTCGACCAAGTTATCCCTGCTGCGGATAAAGACATCGTTAAAGTTTTCACTAAGCGTATCAAGAACAAGTTCAAGCTAATGCTTGAAACTAAAGTTACTGCTGTTGAAGCGAAAGAAGATGGTATCTACGTTTCAATGGAAGGCAAGAAAGCACCAGCTGAAGCTGAGCGTTACGATGCAGTTCTTGTTGCTATCGGTCGTGTTCCAAACGGTGCACTTATCGACGCTGAAAAAGCGGGTATCGAAGTTGACGAACGTGGTTTCATCAACGTTGATAAGCAAATGCGTACAAACGTTCCTCACATCCACGCGATCGGTGACGTTGTTGGTCAACCAATGCTTGCTCACAAAGGTGTGCATGAAGGTCACGTAGCGGCGGAAGTTATCTCTGGTAAGAAGCACTACTTCGACCCTAAAGTAATCCCATCAATTGCGTACACTGAGCCAGAAGTTGCTTGGGTAGGTAAGACTGAGAAAGAAGCAAAAGCTGAAGGCATCAACTACGAAGTTGCGACTTTCCCTTGGGCTGCCTCTGGTCGTGCAATCGCTTCTGATTGTGCAGACGGTATGACTAAGATGATCTTCGATAAAGAAACTCATCGCGTAATCGGTGGTGCTGTTGTTGGTACTAACGGTGGTGAACTTCTTGGTGAAATCGGCCTAGCAATCGAAATGGGTTGTGACGCAGAAGATATCGCTCTTACTATCCACGCTCACCCAACTCTACACGAGTCTGTTGGTCTAGCTGCGGAAGTATTCGAAGGTTCAATCACTGATCTTCCAAATAAGAAAGCAGTGAAAAAGAAGAAGTAATTCTCCTTTAGCCACTCGCTAATGTTTTTAAAAGCCGCTGATTCGTCAGCGGCTTTTTTATGCCTGGAGTAAAGCAGTAACGTTTCACTTCGAGATGCGAGTACGCTTCGCTCTGAGATACGAAGAGCGAATATATAAAAATAAAAAGGGTTGACCCACTAGGTCAACCCTTCATAATTT
>NZ_JBQKUM010000095.1:0-15189 GCF_054968605.1 Pseudoalteromonas sp. G5_S1_14_S5
TGAGCTTCCAGAATTTAATGAAGAAGATGCGTTGGTGGAAGCTGAGGCTGAAACTGCCATTGAACCGCAAGCTGAGTCTCAACCTGAAACAGCACTTCAGCCAGAAGTGGTAGAACAACAGAGCGAAGATGAATTCTCGTTTGATGATTTCGAGCTTCTAGAATTTAATGAAGAAGATGCACTAGCAGAGGCTGTAAGTGAGCCTGATGAAGCTCAGCTAGAGCAAGATTTATCGGATGGCAGCGAGAAGTTTGAATTCGATGATCTTGACCTGCCAGAATACGATGAAGAAAGTGCTAAAGCGGACTCTGTTTTAGATGATATTGAACAGAGCAGTGCGGAGCCGGTTGCGGAAGAGCAAGGCGTACAGTTTGACGAGTTCGATTTACCCGAATACGGTGAAGATGAAGCGATCTCTGATGCATTTTCAGAAAAGCCTACGCCATTAACTGCCTTTAGTCCGCAGGGAGAAGAGCAAGATGCACTGCATGACTTGTTCTCGAACCCACAAAGTTTTCCTGGTGCGGATGACTTCCCGGATGTCAATGAAGCAGATTTAGCCGGATTCCCAGAAGCTAACGAACCAACAAGCGCACCTTCAGTGCCTAGTGCCGAGGTAAACGAAGTTGAAGACGAGCCGTTAGAAGGCTTCGATAACTTTGATGAAACTAATTTGTCTGAATTGCTTTCAGAAGATGTTCAAGACACGGTCGACAACATGTTCGAGAAGCCATTAGATGCGACATCAATTGATAGTGCTGGGTTAGACATTGATGCAATGCTTGAAGTTGGCGGTGAAGATTGGAAAGGTTTTAATCTTGCGCCAGAACAGCAATCGAGCATGCAAGATGATGTGCCTGATGATCAGCAAGAGATTTGGGCGTCTGCAGAGCAGCAAGCTGAGCCTAAGATTAAAGAAGAGAATTGGGCGCAGCAAGATAACTTAACCGAATCATCGAATAGTCGTGATAAGCAGTACATGACCATTGATGAATTGATGGCTCAAGTTGAGCAAGAGGGTGAAGATGCCATTAACCCAGAAGAAGAAGAATTGAAGCTGGATGTTGGTCTGAATGAATTCCCTGACGTAATCGGTGATATTGGAAACTATGATGTTGATAGCAACGCTGAAGCTGCAGGTAAGCTTGACCTCGCAAAAATTTACATTGAAATGAGTGACTCTCAAGGCGCGATCAAATTATTGGAAGAGGCGATTGTAGACGGAAGCGACGATATTCGCCGAGAAGCCAAGAATCTTATCGATACGCTAAACGGACGATAAACTGGATGAGATGTAAAGGGTAGCATTGGCTACCCTTTATTTGTGGCGAGTCTTTCTTCTAATATTGTAGATTTAGTCCCATCCTATTTGGGATAGCACTCATTTCCGTATATACTTCTCGCCCATTTTCAAAGAGAACAAGAACATGAAAATTGCTTTAGGTATTGAATATAACGGTACCCACTACTTTGGTTGGCAGCGTCAACGAGACGTGAAAAGTGTCCAAGAAGAATTGGAAAAGGCTCTTTCGGTTGTCGCAAATCACCCTGTAGAAGTTCAATGTGCAGGACGAACGGATGCTGGTGTGCACGGTACGGGACAAGTTGTTCACTTTGAAACCAATGTCGACCGCAAAATGGTGGCATGGACAATGGGTGCAAATGCCAACATGCCTAAGGACATCGCTGTTCGTTGGGCAACAGAAGTAAATGAAGATTTTCATGCTCGCTTCTCTGCAACAGCGCGCCGTTACCGCTATATCATTTTTAACCATGCACTGCGCCCTGGAATCTTGGATTCAGGCGTGAGCCACTATCATGGTCATCTTGACGAGAAAAAGATGCATGAGGCTGGTCAGTATTTGCTTGGTGAAAATGATTTCACGTCGTTCAGAGCAACACATTGTCAATCTCATAGCCCGTGGCGAAATATGATTCACTTGAATGTGACTCGTCATGGTCATTACATCGTCATTGATATTAAAGCGAATGCATTTGTACATCACATGGTGAGAAACATTACGGGTAGCCTAATTGCTGTCGGTAAAGGTGAACAGAAGCCAGAGTGGATTAAGTGGTTGCTTGAAGCGAAAGACCGTAAGTTGGCTGGAGCGACCGCTAAAGCCGAAGGTCTCTATTTAGTAGACGTAGATTATCCAGAAGAATTTGGTCTTCCAAGAGAGCCAATTGGTCCTCTGTTTCTTCCAGATAATTTGAATTAAATGTGGGACTTAGGTTCAAAAAATATTGCGAGATCGTGCGTAAAATAGCGCAAGAAAATAGGTACAACCAGTTTTTTATCTACACTTGCTGTTTTATGTGCTTTAATCTCCACGCATAATTCCCAAATTTATTTCTTTCGCAATCAAGCGGAAGAATCGAAAGAAAAGGTCTTCCATGAGTTGGCTTGAAAAGATATTAGAAAAAAGCAACATCGTAACATCTCGTAAAGCGTCTATCCCTGAGGGTGTTTGGACTAAATGTACTTCTTGTGAGCAGGTGCTTTACCATGCTGAACTAGAGCGTAATCTAGAAGTATGTCCAAAATGTGACCATCACATGCGCATGAAAGCACGTCGCCGCCTAGAAACATTCCTAGACAAAGGTGAGCGTGTTGAACTTGGTACTGATCTTGAGCCGCAAGACAAACTGAAGTTCAAAGACTCTAAGCGTTATAAAGAGCGCATCTCTGCTGCTCAAAAGAACAGTGGTGAAACTGACGCACTTGTAGCAATGAAAGGTGAACTACTAGGTCTACCAATCGTAGCGTGTGCTTTTGAATTCTCATTCATGGGTGGTTCAATGGGCTCTGTGGTAGGTGCTCGTTTTGTTCGTGCTGTAGATGCTGCTATTGAAAACAACTGTGGCTTGGTTTGTTTCTCTGCAAGTGGTGGTGCGCGTATGCAAGAGGCACTAATGTCTCTAATGCAAATGGCAAAAACCAGTGCTGCACTTGAGCGTCTTTCTGCGAAAGGCCTGCCGTTCATTTCAGTAATGACTGATCCAACAATGGGCGGTGTTTCTGCAAGTTTGGCAATGCTTGGTGATATCAACATCGGTGAGCCAAAAGCACTTATCGGTTTTGCTGGTCGTCGTGTCATCGAGCAAACAGTTCGTGAAGACCTACCTGAAGGTTTCCAACGTAGTGAGTTCTTATTAGACCACGGTGCTATCGACATGATCGTTGACCGTCGTGAAATGCGTCAGCGCGTAGCTAGTCTAGTTGCAAAAATGACCAATCAGCCTTCACCATTAGTAGTTTCTGTGAACGATTCACCGAATGAAGCTGCTTATGAAGTACCAGAAGCGGCAGAAAAAGGGTAAAGTACCTTCTAACAAACCAACTTTATTATGGTTATGAGTTAGATGAGTCAACAACCTATTCCTCAAGCCACATCCTCTTTGGAGATGTGGCTTGATTATTTATCAAACATCCACACCAGTGCTATTGATCTTGGACTAGACCGAGTTCAGGCCGTCGCCTCTAAGGCAAATCTTACCAAACCTGCTAAACACGTTATTACTGTTGCCGGAACCAACGGCAAAGGCTCAACGTGTGCGCTAATGGAAGCCATTCTATTAGATGCGGGATACTCTGTTGGTGTCTACAGCTCTCCTCACTTAATTCGTTACAACGAACGCGTTCGTATCAACGGCCAAGATCTATCTGATCAAAAGATGGTTCAGTCTTTTGATTTTATCGAGAAAGAACGCGGTGAAATCAGCCTTAGTTTCTTCGAATACGGTACTTTGGCCGCGTTACGTGCTTTTCAAACGGAAGCGGTCGATGTTGTGTTGTTAGAAGTTGGTTTAGGTGGCCGCTTAGATGCAACCAACATTGTTGATCACGACGTTTCAGTGATTACGAGCTTGGCGGTAGACCACGTAGATTGGCTTGGTGATGACATCAATGTGATCGGTTTCGAGAAAGCGGGCATTTATCGTAGCGGTAAGCCAGCTATCTGTGGCCAACCTAAGCCGCCAGCGACGGTTGCTGCACATGCCGATGATATCAAAGCTGAGTTTTATCAGGTCGGTATTCAATATACCTATGCCGTTGATGGTGATACTTGGAACTGGCATAGCGGTGCATTCCAACTGGAATCGCTTCCTATCCCAACATTACCACTCCCGAACGCGGCAACCGCATTGATGGCACTAGGCACATCAGAATTAGATATTAGCGATGTGAACGTGGTTAATGGTTTGAAAAACGCTCAGCTTCCTGGGCGCATGCAACAAATTAGCGACCAGCCTGTGATTGTGCTTGATGTGGCTCATAACCCACATTCAGCAGAATACTTTGCACAGCAAGTTACTAAGAAATATGCGGGCAAGAACTTGCACGTTGTCGTCGCTATGCTTCATGACAAAGATATTCCAGCGACATTAGAAGTGTTAGCACCAATTGCAACACACTGGTACCCAGCATCTCTACAAGGACCACGTGCGGCAACGGCAGCAGAACTTTGTTTAAGCCTTCCTCAAGATGTTGAGCAGTATACAAACCCGGTTGCGGCGTTTGAGGCGGCGTTAGCATCAGTGAAAGGTGGAGACGATGTTGTGTTGGTGGTCGGTTCTTTCCATACAGTAGGGGAAGTGTTGGAGCATTGGCAGAAAAAAGGAAACTAGATGGCAAGTAAATTTCAGAGCCGCTTAGTCGGTACCATCATTTTAGTGGCCATTGGCGTGATTGTATTGCCAGATGTGCTCGATGGTAAAAAGCTTCACTATAAAGAAGAGTTTGCAAGCATTCCTATAAAGCCTGAACTTGATAGCAATGTAGAAGTGTTTGAGGTGCTTGACCCAGTGGAAGATCAGATTGCACTGCCGGACTCTCCGGTAGAGCGAGTGGTTGAAAGTGGTGGTTCATCAGAAACCCAAACAGCATCGGCTTCTGAAAAAGAAGCGGATAAAGTGGCGGTTGTGGTTAAGCCAGTACCTGAAAAAAATGAGTACCAAGACAGTGCTTGGATCATTCAATTGATGGCTTTGAAGAATGCTGACAATGCGAAAAGTGTGGTGAGGGATTTGCAAAAGCGTGGTTATCAGGCTCACACCAAGCAAGAAAAAACTTTTACGCGAGTAATTATTGGCCCAGATGTATCTAAATCCAAACTTGAGCGACAAATTAAGGAATTAGAAAAAATTACGGGTTCAAAAGGCCAGTTGCTCAAATTTAAACCGCTAAATCCATAAGAAAACGTTTGCGTCGGCATTTTTTCTGTTAAAATGCGCGCCAACTTAAGATGAAGAATTCATGAATTGGTTAGATATTGTCATTTTAGGCGTGATCGGCTTCTCTGCCGTGATCAGTTTAGTTCGTGGTTTCGCTAAAGAAGCGTTGTCACTCGTTATTTGGTTTGGAGCTTTTTTTATTGCTAGCCAGTACTACGCAAAATTAGCGGTGTACTTCACCAATATCGAAGATGAGATGTTTCGAAACGGAACGGCGATAGCAGCATTGTTTGTTGCAACGTTAGTTGTCGGTGCTTTAGTTAACTATGTTATCGGTCAGCTAGTTCAGAAAACAGGCCTGTCAGGTACAGACAGAATCCTCGGTGTCGTCTTTGGTGGCTTACGTGGTGTTTTGATTGTTTCTGCAGTGTTGTTTTTCATGGATGCGTTTACTGCATTCCCAAGTTCTGAGTGGTGGAAGAATTCGCAGTTGGTTCCGGAATTTAGTCGAATCATTGCGCCGTTCTTCGAGCATTTACAAGCAACATCTAGTTTCTTATCTGGCGCGCTGTAGCGCCAGTTAATGTCGAAAAATCGAGGATTAGGACATGTGTGGTATTGTTGGAATCGTGGGTTCAACACCTGTAAACCAGTCTATTTATGACGCTTTAACGGTATTGCAGCATCGTGGCCAAGATGCCGCTGGTATTTGTACTATAGAAAGCAATCGTTTCCGTCTGCGTAAGGCGAACGGTTTAGTAAAAGATGTTTTTGAAGCAAAACACATGCAACGCCTCCAAGGTAATGTTGGTATTGGCCATGTTCGTTACCCGACAGCAGGTAGCTCAAGTGCGTCGGAAGCTCAGCCTTTCTACGTAAACTCGCCTTTTGGCATCACGTTGGCTCACAACGGTAACCTAACGAACGCAAATGAAGTTCGCGAAAAGTTATTCGAAAAAGACCGTCGTCATGTGAACACTACTTCTGATTCAGAAGTGCTATTAAACGTATTGGCTCATGAGATCGATACGGTTAAAGGTAACGTGACTTCAGATGATGTTTTCCGTGCTGTATCAAACGTTCACCGCACAATTCGTGGTGCTTACGCAGTAACGGCTATGATCATCGGCCACGGTATGATCGCATTCCGCGACCCACACGGTATTCGTCCACTGTGTCTAGGCAAGCGTGAATTTGGAGGCAAAACGGAATACATGGTGGCGTCTGAATCGGTAGCACTGGATGCTGTTGGTTTCGATTTCATGCGTGATGTGGCGCCTGGTGAAGCTATCTACGTAACATTCGACGGTGAGCTTTTCACTAAGCAATGTGCAGACAACCCGCAGCTCAACCCATGTATCTTTGAGTTTGTTTATTTTGCACGCCCTGATTCATTCATCGATAAAATCTCAGTGTACAGCGCACGTGTTGAGATGGGTGAATTACTAGGTAAGCGCATTAAAGAAGAGTACTCAGACTTAGACATTGATGTGGTTATCCCAATCCCAGAAACATCTAACGACATTGCATTGCGTATCGCTCAAGCTATCGACAAGCCGTACCGCCAAGGTTTCGTTAAAAACCGTTACGTAGGTCGTACGTTTATCATGCCTGGGCAGCAACAGCGTAAGAAGTCGGTTCGCCGTAAACTTAATGCGATTCGTTCTGAGTTTAAAGGTAAGAACGTTCTACTGGTTGATGACTCTATCGTTCGCGGTACGACTTCAGAGCAGATCATTGAGATGGCTCGCGACTCTGGTGCAAACAAAGTGTTCATGGTGTCAGCGGCTCCTGAGGTTCGCTTCCCTAACGTTTACGGTATCGATATGCCGAGCGCGACAGAGCTGATTGCTCACGGTCGTGACAATGAAACGATTTGTAAGCAGATTGGTGCAGACGCTCTGATCTTCCAAACGCTACCAGACTTGATTTCAGCGGTAGGTATGGGCAACCAAGACATCGCACGTTTCGATACTTCAGTGTTTAATGGCCAGTATGTAACAGGTGATATCGACCAAGCATACCTAGATTTCTTAGACTCTCTACGTAATGATGACTCTAAGATTCAGCGTGAGATCCAACAAGATTTAGCGAACTTAGAGTTACACAACGAAGGCGCTTAGTTTTCTTTAGTGACCAGAATATGAAAAAACCAGAGCATCGGCTCTGGTTTTTTGTTTTTGAAGCAGGGGATTAACCTAGTGAATGTGGTACGCGATCACAAAGTCAATAAACAATCTAACTTTCTCTGGTAGATGGTCTTTGTGGTTATAAAGCATGTAGATGTCACGCGGGTTAGCGCTCCAGTCTTCCAATACTTGAACTAAGCTGCCATCTTCGATGTATTCGCGAATCATCACGTCTGGCATCAGTGTGATACCTAGACCTTCAGAGCAAGCTTGTCTTACAACATTAAGTGCGTTTGCGTTGAAGCGGCCTTTTTCACTGTTAACCACAGTCTCATCATTCGAGTTACTTAGCTGCCATTTAATCAGTGGGTAGCCTTTAAGCAATGAATGGTTCGCCAGTTCTTCAGCATGGCTCGGTGCAGGGTTCTTCGCTAAGTACTCAGGGCTCGCGATAAGAATATCTTTTACTTCACTGATTTTTCGAGCGATGAGGCTTGAGTCGCGTTGAGGACCCACTCTGAAAATCACGTCCCACTCTGTAGGGTCGAGTTGATCAGCTTGGTTGTTCATCATCAACTCAATATTGATATCTGGGTATTGAGTCATGAAATCGCTGAACATCGGCATCATCATGCGCTTAGTCAGGTTAGAGGGCGCCGTAATGCGGATCTTACCGGAAGCACCTTTACAAACATCCGTCAGTTCTTCGGCGGTCGAAGAAAGACGTTGTAGCAGTGGAGAGCATTCATTGAAGAAACGTTCGCCAGCCTCTGTCAAGGAGAGTTTACGCGCGTGTCTATTGAGAAGCCTCAGGTTTAGCGAGTCTTCTAGAGCTTGGATGCGTCGTGTGATGGTCGCAACCGGAATCATAGTCTTGCGCGATGTTGCGGTGTAGCTCCCATTTTCAACGACGAGTCGAAAGAGGTTTAAATCATCTAATTTCATAAATCCAGACACATTTGTTTACAATCTCTTCTAATTTATACGTAACATTGAGATCAATGTTTGCGGCATGTCAACTTGTTGCACTATTTACAAGTATTCCAAGCCTTGTCACAAATTACCAGTAAAGAGTGAACATTTGTGTATTTAGCATTTTATTACTAAGTTTTATATTAGTTCTTTAAACAGATAACAATAATAATTCGACTTAGTTTTGTGAGGTTAGAAATTATGTACAAAACTTACAGTCAGCCAGTAATGACCTCGGCACAGGAAGTGATGAACCAGAAATGCGTAATGTTGGTTGATGATGATCCTATTTTTCGCCGTATAACCGGTGCTTACCTTGAGAAGGTTGGTTATAAAGTGGTTGAGGCTGAAAACGGACTGGACGCTTTGCAGAAGCTTAGAGATGCAGCGCCAGATTTAATTGTGTGTGACTTATCAATGCCGATCCTGGACGGCATCGAGCTTGTAGAAGAGCTCAGTTTAGAGTATCCATCACTGCCTATGATTGTGGTGTCTGCGACAGATGACATGTCTGATGTAGCAAAAGCACTGCGATTTGGTATTAAAGACTTTTTAGCGAAGCCATTAGAAGACCATGGCTATCTAAGCAGTGCGATTGCAAACACATTAACAGATTCGTTCGATAACCTTTCAGATCAACGAGATTTCTCAAGCCAGTGGTTTTGTGTGGATGATGGGGGAGAGATCCCGGAAGACCAAGAATTACATTGGCACCTGAACTACTTGCAGGACAACCCAAGCGCAGCAAGAGATTTGTTGCACGCGTTGTTACCGGACAAAGACACAAGACAAGGCTCATGGCGTTGCAGCTACCGTTTGTTGCAATCAACGGAGATGATGCCACTTGTATTTGATTATGCGTGGACGATGAATGGGCAGTTTGCTTTCTACCTTGTCGATTCAGCGTCTTCTGAAAATGGCGGCTCTGCAACTACCTTGTTAGTAAGAGCTTTGTTCCACGATTACTTAAGAAACAGAAAAGATTTTAGTGCTGACCTCAAAGATATCGCTGAAATTTTGGAGAAAGGGATTCGTTGCTCGGCATGCTCAACACCTGTCAACGCGCTGTTTGGTGTTGCTAACCTCGCAGAGGGCACTATCTCAATTTTGCCTGCGGGTCTGGATGGGCGTTGGTCAAATGGTGAAATGAATCAACATATTGCAGCAGGTGAACGTTTAGGCGATAACTGTAAAAAGAACTTTATCACCAGAGATTTACCAATCGAGCAGGGCTGTCAGCTGTCGTTGAGCCTACTTGGAGCGGCGAGTTTCAGCTTGGATATACATCAAGGGACAACCGATTAACCCTATATTCCCTCGGTTTTTGTAAATAATTGATTAAGGTATAGTTGCGCAAATGGTGTGGCTATGCCTTTTTTGCTAAATGTCGATTTAGCAAAGAGGGTTTGGTCCGCCACTGGACTTACCTTTACTAACAAAAACAAGAAGCAATCATGGCAGATACTCAAGACTTTAAAGACCCGTTTAATGTATTCTATTTTTTAGGCTTTTTAGCCGCATTTTTAATGATTCCACTACTACCAGCAACACTAACGTTGATTCGTGTATTTAATGGCTACGCAACATTTTAGTTAAGCTGTCGTCGCCAAATGGTGATAGCGAACTCAAGGAGGCCACAATTAGCGTTCGAGTTTTAAGCCTGAATATTGCTGGTGGCCTTTGTATCTTTCTCGCAGTCCTAGGGATTGTATTACCCGTACTGCCAACCACTCCATTCCTTCTTCTTGCTAGTGCATGTTTCATGCGAAGCAATCCTAAAGTTCACAAATGGATGCATGAGCACAAAACGCTCGGCCCTCTATTAGAAAACTGGTATCAACACGGCGCTGTCACTAAGCAAGTTAAAACGCGTGGTGTATTCTTTATCTTGCTGAGCTTTGCGTTATCTATCTACTTTGCTCCACTTATTTGGGTCAAGGTTTTCCTAATTTGTGTACTTGTTATTCTTCTCACATGGTTTATGCGACTTCCAACCCATGAGTTGGTTGCTGATAGCAAAGAAAATCACTACCATTAAGCCAGTGTGCCTGCTTGTATAGTGGGCGTTTATTATTTCAGCAACCAGAGTTATGATTCTCGTTGCAATGAATACCAATCGTACCTTTCCTTAATTTCAAGCGTTGATGTTTGATTCGTTAACCAGAGTTTGGAAAGCGGCCTAATGAAGTGCATAAGATTATGAACACAGAAAAGATCTCTCTGATCAAAGCAAGCATCAAAAGCATTCCGGATTACCCTAAAGCGGGTATTTTGTTCCGTGACGTAACAAGCTTGATGGAAGACCCTG
This sequence comes from Pseudoalteromonas sp. G5_S1_14_S5, assembly GCF_054968605.1. Taxonomy (NCBI): domain Bacteria; kingdom Pseudomonadati; phylum Pseudomonadota; class Gammaproteobacteria; order Alteromonadales; family Pseudoalteromonadaceae; genus Pseudoalteromonas; species Pseudoalteromonas sp. G5_S1_14_S5. The sequence continues at coordinate 10,588 of NZ_JBQKUM010000095.1, forward strand.
TAGCTTACAAAGCGACTATCGAGTTGTTAGCGGAAACATACAAGGACATGGGCTTTACTAAGATCGTTGGAACTGAAGCTCGTGGTTTCCTATTCGGTGCGCCTTTGGCACTAGAACTAGGTGTTGGCTTCATTCCTGTGCGTAAGCCGGGCAAACTGCCTCGTGAAACTGTGGCACAATCTTATGAGCTTGAGTACGGCACAGACACGCTAGAAATTCATACTGATGCTATCGTTGAAGGCGACAAAGTGCTGATGGTTGATGACCTACTAGCAACTGGCGGTACGATTGAAGCGACAACCAAGCTGATTCGTCAGCTTGGTGGTGTGGTAGAGCACGCTGCATTTGTAATTAACCTTCCAGAAATCGGTGGTGACAAGCGCTTAGAAGGCTTAGGTCTAGAAGTGTTTAGCATCTGCGAATTCGACGGCCACTAATCCTTTCGGAATTATTCATGAGCTATCTTGCGTTAGCGCGAAAATGGCGACCAACCAAATTCAAAGAAGTGGTTGGTCAAGCCCATGTTTTAACAGCATTAGAGAATGCCCTTAGCCAAAATAGGTTGCATCACGCGTACTTATTTAGCGGAACACGCGGTGTCGGTAAAACGACCATCGGTCGCTTATTCGCTAAGGGACTTAACTGTGAAACAGGCATTACTTCAACCCCATGTGGTGAATGTGCAACTTGTAAAGAGATCGATGAAGGTCGCTTTGTTGACCTGCTAGAGATCGATGCGGCATCACGTACCAAGGTAGAAGATACCCGTGAGCTTCTGGACAATGTTCAGTACAAGCCTGCGCGTGGTCGCTTTAAGGTTTACCTTATCGATGAAGTACACATGCTTTCTAGGCACAGTTTCAACGCGCTTCTAAAGACGTTAGAAGAGCCGCCTGAGTATGTGAAATTCTTGCTCGCAACGACTGATCCACAAAAACTGCCAGTGACTATCTTGTCGCGTTGTCTGCAGTTCCATCTGAAACCGATCAGCGTTGATAATATCCACGAGCAGCTTGATCATATTCTTGAACAAGAGAAGGTAACCTCTGAGTCTCGTGCTCTTGGAATGATTGCTCATGCTGCCGACGGTAGTATGCGTGATGCATTGAGCCTGACAGACCAAGCTATCGCATTAGGCAACGGCAATGTCGTGACTGATACGGTTGCTCACATGCTTGGCACATTGGATACTGATCAAGCGATCCATCTACTTGAGGCTATTAGCAGTAAGCAGCCTCAAGAGGCGATGGCTTGTATCCAAAACCTTGCTGAGAATGGCGTAGAGTGGGATGGCTTGTTGAATCAGCTTGCTGCTCAACTTCATCGTCTCGCCATGTATCAAGCGTTGCCGTCTACCTTAGACAAAGCTCAGCCTGACGCAGAGAAGCTTGAACTACTTAGCAAAGTGTTAAGCCCACAAGATATTCAGCTTTATTACCAGATAGTGCTAAAAGGTCGTGAAGACTTACCGTTATCGCCAACCGCACGTGTTGGTATTGAGATGGTGGTTTTACGTATGTTGGCATTTAGGCCTGCGGAGCAAAATGTCGCAACGGCTATCTCTACTCAGTCGACAAGCCCTGTCGCTGCACCGGTTCAGAGTCAAGTTCAGTCGGTTAGTCAACCAGCGCCAACGGCCGCTCCGAGGCAGCCGCAGCAGGCTCCTCAAGCGATGCAGCAGCAACCTGTACACCAAGCTCCGCAGCAAAGTCCGGCTCAGCATCCAAATTCGCAAGGCTACTCTGAGCATTCTGGTCATCAAGGTTATCCAGAACAGGATTACCCGCAAAGCCAGTACGATACGCCGCCAGCTTATGACGAACGTTCAAGCTACGGTTCAGAGCAGTCGATGAGTCCTATGATTCAACAAGCACAGCCTCAGCAGCAAGCGAGCTATCAGAATCAAGCTCCGACTCAGCCACAAAATGTTGCACCGTCTGCGCCTGAAGGGCAACCTGCTCGTCCGGCATCACCTGTCAGTGGTTTACGCCATCAATTACGCTCTCAGCGTAGAGGTAACGCAGCACAGGACAGCAAAGGTTCAGCGCCAAAAAAAGCTAAAGCGGCACCAGCTAAAACTTCAGTTCTTGAACGAGTTGCTCAGCAACACGGTAGTTCTGAGCGGGTGTCGCCAGCTTCTTCACCAACCTCTCCGACAGAAAATGTTACCAATGATAATGAACCTTATCGTTGGAAACCGTCTAAACCTGTTGTAAAAGAGGCGAGCAAAGAGCTTACACCTACTCAGATCAAGCGAGCGCTAGAGCACGTCAAAACGCCAGAAATGGTAGAAAAGTTGCTTAACGAGTCGATTGCTCAAGATGAGTGGTCTGCCACGATTCAAAAGCTAGAGACAGCTAAGCTTGTTGAACAGTTAGCTTTGAACTCTGTATTTACTAAGAATGATACATCGATAACGCTAACCTTGAGATCGAGCCAAGCTCACTTGAATACGGACCGAGCGCAGAGCGAACTGTTACAGTCTCTCAATACGGTACTCGGAGAAGAGTGTCACTTGAGCGTCGAAATAGGCGATGGTGGTGAAACACCATTAGAATTACGAGAAAGGCTGTACCAAGGTAAGTTGAAAGACGCGTTTACCAGTTTGGAAAACGATGCCAACGTACAGTTTATCGAAAGACGCTTCGCTGCAGAGCTCGACAGAGATAGTGTTCGACCTATCTAACGTTAATTTTGATTTAGTGGTGGGCGTATCATCTTAGATACGTCGATCGAAGAACTGAACACCGAGGGGTTGAATCACACTGCTTTAACCTCCATTTAAGCGTTTATAGCTTAATAAATTTTAATAAACCAATTAGACCAGAGAGTATTAACATGTTTGGTAAAGGCGGTATGGGCAACATGATGAAGCAAGCCCAGCAAATGCAAGAGCGCATGCAAAAGCTTCAAGAAGAAATCGCAAATATGGAAGTAACAGGTGAATCTGGTGCTGGCCTTGTAAAAGTAACAATCACTGGTAGCCACAGCGTTCGCCGTGTTGATATCGATGAAAGCCTAATGGAAGACGATAAAGAGATGCTTGAAGATCTTATCGCTGCTGCTTTCAACGATGCGGCTCGTCGTGTTGAAGAAACTCAAAAAGAAAAAATGGCTAGTATCACTGGCGGAATGCAACTTCCACCAGGCATGAAGATGCCTTTCTAAGCGACTTATATCTAAGGGTTCGTTCTTGCCTTGCTGAGCGAGCCGTTATTTGAAAATTAGAACGGTTAAATATGCGTACCAGTCATATGCTGGAGCATTTGATGGAGGCCTTACGTTGTCTACCTGGGGTTGGCCCCAAGTCGGCTCAGCGTATGGCCTTTCATTTGTTACAGCGCGATAGAAAAGGCGGCCTTCAGTTGGCTGATGCTCTTAGCCAAGCAATGACAGAAATTGGCCATTGCAATGAGTGCCGTACTTTTACCGAAGAAGATACCTGTCACATTTGTACCAACCCTAAACGTCAGGGAAATGGTCAAATCTGTGTAGTAGAAAGCCCAGCTGATATTGCAGCTATCGAAGCAACTGGCCAATACTCTGGTCGTTACTTTGTGCTTATGGGGCACCTTTCACCACTTGATGGTATTGGTCCAAGTGACATCGGCCTCGATGTTTTGGACTACCGCCTACGTCGTGGTGATATCTCTGAAGTAATCCTAGCGACTAACCCGACTGTTGAAGGGGAAGCGACAGCGCATTACATTGCTGAACTGTGTAATGCCCATGAAGTGAACGCTAGCCGAATCGCTCATGGTGTTCCCGTTGGTGGTGAGCTAGAGCTGGTGGATGGCACCACGCTTTCACACTCATTACTTGGTCGTCATAAGATCTAAAAAAGCCGCTTGGTGAATCATCATTAAGCGGCTTTTTCTTTTATTACTTAAAGCTTATTTTATCCAACTCTTCTCAGAGCTTAGTACGAGCCCCGAACGGCTTTGTATATCACCGTACCGATCACCGACCAATAATTGGAGCAATCCAGAATAGCCATAGCTGAGAAACGGCCCTGTCACCAACAAATACCGTTACACCGATACTCCGGGCTGGGTTCACAGAGGTATTGATTACTGGAATACTTATAAGATGAATCAAGGTTAAACAGAGACCAATCGCGATGGGTGCAAATCCCGCGGGTGCATTAGAATCGGCCGCTCCCATGATCACGAATAGGAATACCATGGTCATCACCACCTCACAGGCCAGTGCTGCGGTTAGTGAGTAACCACCGGGAGAGTGCTCTCCAAAGCCATTAGACGAGAAACCTGACGAAACAGCATCAAAGCCAGCTTGGCCGGAGGCAATCACAAATAATAAGCCGCCAGCAAAAATGCCGCCGAGTACTTGAGTAATGATGTAAGGGACAACATCTTTGGCATCAAAACGCCCACCCGTCCAAAGGCCTATAGTGACAGCTGGGTTGAGGTTGCAACCGGATATATGCCCAATAGCGAAAGCCATGGTGAGTACGGTTAAACCAAAGGCAAAAGAGACCCCAAGCAGGCCAATACCTACATCGGGAAAAGCGGCGGCTAAGACGGCACTACCACAACCAACCAAAACGTACCAAATATTTCTGCTATATACCTGTTCATAACC
>NZ_JBQKUM010000096.1:0-15045 GCF_054968605.1 Pseudoalteromonas sp. G5_S1_14_S5
CACCCAATGGGTGCCTTTTTGATCGTTTTCAGCTTAGCGCTTAAAGCGATCCATCTAACAAACTATTCTGCTTGATGGATGCTCTCTTGAATCGTTAAGCGAACTTCTGGGTAAAGCATTGAGTAAAGAAGCTTAGCGAACTGCTGAGTTTTCTCTAAGTCGCAATTACCGTCGTTATCCAGGTATTGCTGTTGCTTTAGCGTAGCGAACATTGAAGCGAACACGCCTTTATCGAAGAACTCAGGTGCGTTGATACCTTGCAGGCGACCAAGACGTTGTGCAATGTCTTGGCTCTTCTGCTCAAGGTCAGATTTATCCAGTTCCGGATTCTCTGCCAATAGGTTAAGAGCAATCGAGTAACGCTGAAGTGTCTCTGAAATCGTACGACCTAGCAGCATTAGTGCTTGACTGTTCGATTGGTTGATGGTGACTTGATTATCAGATACAACTAGCATGCCCTGGCTAACCAATTCATCGATGATGTTCGACACCACACCTTCAAGCTGGTCTTCGTCGTAGCTTAGGAATAGCTCTTTTTTTAAGAACGGGTAGATTGCCGCGACATTCTTTTGAATCGCATCGATCGTTAGCCCGTGCTGACGAATAGTCATCTGAGCAATAAATGATGGCAGCGCAAACAAGTGAATGATGTTGTTGCGGTAGTAAGTCATCAGAATCGATTGGTGACGGTCTAGTGAAATAATGTCACCCATTGAGTCTGACTCAATCAAGAACTTGTTCAGAGACTCTGCATGTTTCACCAACTCTTCCGCGCTGTCTTTCGGTACCGTAAATGTGTCTGAGTAAGGCACATTGTTGAGTAAAGATAAGTAGCAGTTTATTTGAGAAACCAAAGAGTCACGAGATAATGCACGCTGACGTGATGCAAGCAGAGCGGTTGCACATAATGTCAGTGCGTTGGTCGCTGCCGCATCGTTGATGTGTGTCATCATCTTGGTTGCTAAGTCATTGACCACAGGCGTCATCCACTGTGGCTTGCTCGTACCCATTGGATCGATGTCTTTCGTCCACTCAGGAGAGTGTTCATTCAGGTATTGGTTAAGCTGAATCGGCTCACCGAAGTTCACGTAGCCCTTACCAAAGTTACGAAGCTTACGGATAGTACGAATCACTAGGCTCGCGTTTTCTTTCTCTTTGCGCTTACCACGTAGTTCTTTTGCGTAAGTCGCCACTTCCATTACATGTTCGTAGCCGATATAAACAGGCACTAACGTTACTGGACGGTTCATGCCGCGCAGCATTGCCTGAATCGTCATCGCTAGCATGCCGGTTTTCGCTTGTAGCAGACGACCGGTACGAGAACGGCCACCTTCACTAAAGTATTCTACCGAGTAGCCTTTAGCGAACAGCTCTGCTAGGTACTCACGGAAGATCGTTGAGTACAGCTTATTACCTTTAAAGCTACGACGAATGAAGAACGCACCACCGTGACGGAAAATCGGACCGGCAGGGAAGAAATTCAAGTTGATACCCGCAGCGATATGCGGAGGAACCATACCTTCATGGTAAAGCACGTAAGATAAGAGTAAGTAGTCCATATGGCTGCGGTGACAAGGGACATAAACAATCTCATGACCATCTTGTGCTAGCTTACGAACAGTTGAAGCGTTGTTGATATGTAGGCCTTGGTACAGCTTGTTCCACAACCAACCTAGAATCTTCTCGCCACGTTTGATCAGTGAGTAAGAGAAGTTCGCTGCAATCTCATCCATGATGTCTTGAGCTTCTTTGCTCGCTTTCTCGATCGAGATATTCTTTGACTTCGCTTCGTCTTCAATCGCCTTCTTGATCGCTTCTGATTTTAGTAGGCGATCGAATAATGCTTGACGGCTTGGAAGGTTAGGGCCAGAGGCTGCCAGTTTTTGGCGTGAGAAGTGAATGCGAGCTACACGCGCCAACTTGTGTGCGATAGTGCTGTCGGTGCCGTGTGAGTTTGCCATATAACGCAGAGATACCACTGGGCTGAATCGTACTAGACAGTCGCGGCCAGCAATTAAAACAGCGATTGACTTCTCCAAGCCGTTCATTGCTTGTAGATAAGGCTTCTGATTATTCTCTTTACCAGGCTTACGGCCCCACAATACGGTTGCTGGGATAACTTGCACATCCAGCTCTGAGTCGTCAGCGTGCAGTGCAAGCAGCTCTGAGAAGACTTCAATAGAAGAGGCCGGGACGTAATCATCATCTTGCAGCAACGTTTTGCGTGAAGAGATAAAAACGTAGCGTGGCAGTGATTTACCACTGATTTCAAGCTTGCTTAACGGATCCGGTAAACCCAGTTCTAGCGCGTGCTTTTGTAGTGTTAGTAGGTCGACGCTTGAGCGAAACGGTAAGGCGTATACAATTGGTTTGCCTAAATCAATGTTCAAATCTTCAACTGGATTCGAAGGGATTGATGTACCTTTTACCAATACGGATAAAGGTAGCTTCATTAATGAACGTGAAAAAGATTGTCCAGAAGACATATAGGTTCACAGCCTCAATAGTTATTTCAATGTGCTTAAGCGTATCTCTATTTCTATGATGAGAGAGGGTAACCCCTTCAAGTAAAATAGGGATAAGCCTAGGCGTAAATTTAATCGATGCAAGAATACCAGAAACTGGTCTAACCTTTTAATGGAAATAGTCATATTGCCGTTAAGTTTGTGGCATATCATTCATCGACTGATTGAGTATAGGGTTAAAAATGACCAAAAAATCAAACACCGGATTTAAACGTATCGTGAAAGCAGCGGGCTTTTCATGGCAAGGCATCACAAGTTCGTTTAAAAACGAGGCGGCTTTTCGGCAAGAAGCCTTCATGGCTGCAGTTCTGATTCCGTTAGCGTTTTACCTCGATGTGAGCCAACTAGAACGAATCTTAATGGTGTCCTCGATTGTGCTGGTGATGGTTGTTGAGCTTATTAATACTGCAATTGAAGCGGTCGTTGATCGTATTGGTAGCGAACATCATGAGCTTTCAGGAATGGCGAAAGATGTCGGTTCGGCAGCCGTTTTCATCTGTTTAGCGCTTGCAACTTATGTGTGGTTCGAGATCTTGGTTTTGTAATTAGCGAAAAATGAACTAAAAACAACCAATTGCTTTGCTTTTGTCCAGTTACTGGATATACTCACAGTCAACTGTATAAAAAGACAGGTGAATCATGAAGCCGTTAACGCCCCGCCAACAACAAGTCTTTGACCTTATCAAAGGTAAGATCGAAGATTCCGGTATGCCACCGACACGTGCAGAAATTGCTCGTGAATTAGGCTTCCGTTCTGCTAATGCTGCAGAAGAACATTTGAAAGCTCTTGCTCGTAAAGAAGCGATTGAGATTATCCCGGGTGCGTCTCGTGGTATTCGTATTTTGCTTGAAGATGGAGCAAACGAAGAGCAAGGTCTGCCTCTGATCGGTCAGGTTGCTGCTGGTGAGCCTATCTTGGCTCAAGAGCATGTAGAAATGCATTACCAAGTCGATCCTGGTATGTTTAAACCTCAAGCTGATTTCTTACTTCGCGTAAATGGCGAAAGTATGAAAGACATCGGTATTATGGATGGTGACCTGCTTGCTGTTCACAAAACACAAGATGTCCGTGATGGTCAGGTTGTGGTTGCTCGTGTTGATGATGATGTAACGGTAAAACGTCTAGAACGTAAAGGTTCTACAGTGCTGTTACACGCTGAAAACGCAGAGTTTTCTCCAATCCGTGTCGATTTAGAATCTCAACACTTGTCTATTGAAGGTCTTGCTGTTGGTATTATTCGCAACACGGACTGGATGTAATCAGTTCAAACATCTTATTGATATTTATTCTCAATAACTTGTTATTGTAATTGATATTCATTATCATCTTCTTTGTCGAGATACAAGGAAGATGATGATGCCAATCCAAACCAAGCCTCAAATAAAGCCGCTTATAGCTAAGCCGCGCTCCTCTGATCAAAAGGTTTCCGCTGATCAAGCGTCTGCACATCAAGAACTTCAAGTTCCGACAAACCTCGTTCAACACCTTTGGTTTCGCAGCCGAGAAAGCCTTGCCGATGATGGTCTCGTCTATGATCCTATTGCTGCTCAGGCCTGTAAGCGTTGTCAATTAGCGCCAGAATGCCTTACTGGTGAACTCGACCAACAACAACTTCTCTACGCGACACTAACTCAACTTTGCGATTCTCGAGTTCAGCAGTTCCTATCTCACAACCCTGATGCTTGGATTATTAACGTGGGAGCTGGTCTCGACACCCGTTTTTACCGATTAGACAATGGCCGCTGTCACTGGGTAGAGTTGGATGTAACCGAGAACCTACTTTGGCGACAACGTTTGTTCCACAAAAATGAACGCTATCGCTTGGAGTGTGGTTCCGTAGATGATCTGACTTGGTTAGATGAACTCAATATTCCAGAGCAAGCTTCGGTAATGGTGGTGTGTGAACATGCACTGTTGGACTGCAATGAGCAACAAACAGCGTACTTTATTCAGTCTTTGAGCCGTTACTTTACTCATGCACATGCGTGTGTTGTATTGGCGGGCGATAAGAGCTCAAGTACTTTAGGTAAGAAGCTAGGCTCTGGTGACTATGCACATGGCTTATCTTCTCCAGTCGACAGCATTCTTAATTGGTTACCATGGGCGCAATGGGCTAAAGCATTTTCGCCTTTAGAACAGCAATGTCACCGTTGGAAGTTATGGCAGCGACTATTGTGCAAAATTTCTCAGCTTAAAAAGCGTTTAACGCCGCAACTGGTACTGGTGAAGTGGTAGCGCGAGAGCAGCACGACTTACACATACTCGAAGCTACATCTGTTTAAGCGAAAATTTCACAACATAGTGAAAGCACACTTACTCGGTTAAACTATCGCCTCTAATCAAAGAGGTGATCGTGAAGCTATTTAATCCCCAAACTATTTTTCAAACGCTATCCAATCAAGCTATGCACAAACAAGTGCTGTTGCTCGCGATCCCGATGGTGCTCTCTAATATTACTGTCCCACTGCTGGGTTTAGTGGATGCTGCCGTGATCGGCCACTTAGAACATTCTTGGTATCTAGGAGGCGTGGCGTTAGGTGGCACTATGATCAGTGTGACCTTCTGGTTACTCGGTTTTTTACGAATGTCGACAACTGGCCTTGCCGCACAGTCTTACGGTGCAAATGATGGCAAGCAGCTTGGTTTAGTCTTCGTTCAAGGTGTGACCATGGCTCTCGGGTTTGCTGGTGTCTTCTTGCTATTACATGGCCTAGTTGCTGATCTCGTTTTTTCATTAAGTAGTGCCAGTGATCAAGTGAAGCATTATGGCCAACAGTATTTCTCCATTCGAGCATGGAGTGCACCAGCAGCACTGACGAATTTCGTTATTTTGGGTTGGCTACTTGGAACTCAGAATGCAAAAGCGCCGATGTGGATGGTGATTATCACTAACATCACCAATATCTTGTTGGACGTAGTTTTTGTGATTGGTTTCGGTTGGCAGGTGGAAGGTGCAGCACTGGCATCGGTATTGGCTGATTATGCAGGCTTAACGTTTGGACTGATCTGCGTTTTTGGAATCTGGAAAAAGAGACTGTTACCGTCACCGTGGGCTTTGATTAAGAAATCCAGCCAAGGTTTAAGTCGCTTCGTAAAACTGAATCGAGATATTTTCCTACGTTCTCTGTGTCTGCAAGCCACGTTTACTTTCATGACTTTCCAAGGAGCAAGCTTTGGTGATGATGTCGTGGCAGCCAATGCGGTATTGATGAGTTTCTTGATGATCATCTCTTACGGCATGGATGGTTTTGCCTATGCGATGGAAGCCATGGTGGGTAAGGCGTTAGGAGCGAAAGACAAAGATGAATTAAATCAGTCGTTGATTGGTACCTTCTTCTGGAGCTTCAATATTTGTGTGGTTCTTACCTTAGTGTTCGCGATCGCTGGGTCTAATTTGATTAATATGATCACCACCATCCCAGATGTAAAAAGCCAAGCTGAGGTGTATTTGCCTTGGTTAATTGCAATGCCGTTGGTTTCAATGTGGTGCTTCTTACTCGATGGTATTTTTGTCGGAGCAACTAAAGGCAAGGACATGCGTAATAGCATGTTTGTCGCGACCTGCAGCTTCTTTGCGATTTTCTTCCTAGCGTCTAGTTTAGAAAATCATGCCCTGTGGCTTGCGATGCTGAGCTTTATGGCAATGCGCGGTATTGGCCTTGGTGTGTTATTTGTTTCTCAGTGGAAGAAGGGCGAATTTCTTGCTTAGCTCTAATAGGTAAAAATAAAAGGTGTACCGGTCAAAGGGCATTTAGAACATCATGATCTAATTACTCTTGGTGCTATATTTTTCAATGTCTTAAATAAAAACAGCAAGCTCATGGCTTGCTGTTTATGCATTTGGCCTATGGGTGGTCAAATACTCCTGTTAGTTCTTTATTTAGAATAAACGGTTAAGGCCGTTAAGAGCGGCAACACGATACGCCTCTGCCATTGTAGGGTAGTTAAAGGTGGTATTAACGAAGTATTCGATAGTATTCGCTTCGCCTTTTTGCTCCATGATTGCTTGGCCGATGTGAATGATTTCTGCGGCACGCTCACCAAATACGTGGATACCCAGAATCTCTTTGGTTTCACGGTGGAATAGAATCTTCAAACTACCGATGTCTTTACCCGCGATTTGGGCGCGAGCTAAGTGTTTGAATGAAGAACGTCCTACTTCATAAGGTACTTTCGCTGCTGTCAGCTCTTGCTCGGTTTTACCGACTGAGCTGATTTCAGGAATGGTGTAGATTCCCGTTGGGATATCTTCAATTAAGTGACTTTCAGCCTTACCTTTAACAATCGCTTGTGCAACAAAACGACCTTGGTCATAAGCAGCACTTGCTAGGCTAGGGTAGCCAATCACATCACCGACCGCGTATACATGGTCAACGTTGGTTTGGTAATTGGTGTTCACTGATACTTGACCACGAGAGTCTGCTTCTAGGCCAACCGCACCTAAATTCAATTTGTCAGTGTTACCGGTTCGACCATTGGCATACAGTAGGCAGTCCGCACGCATCTTTTTGCCTGACTCTAGGTGAATGATCACGCCATCATCAGTCCCTTCGATTTTCTCAAAGGTTTCATCGTTACGAATTACAACGCCACTGTTCCAGAAGTGGTAAGAAAGTGCATCTGAGGTTTCATTATCTAGGAATGACAGTAGACGATCTCGCGTATTAATGAGATCGGTCTTTACACCTAAACCACGGAAGATAGATGCGTACTCACAACCGATAACACCGGCACCATAGATGATGATGTGTTGAGGGTCGTGTTTAAGAGAAAGAATAGAGTCGCTGTCGTAGATACGTTCATGCAGAAAGTCGACGTTCTCTGGTTGATAAGGGCGAGAGCCCGTGGCAATGACAAACTTGTCAGCACTGTAGTGCTCTTCCGTACCATCACTTTGCATTACAGAAATAGAGTGAGAATCAATAAAGCGCGCTGTACCAAATACTAGTGTACATTGGTTACGATCGTAGAAGCCTTGGCGCAGTCGTGTCTGTTTATCGATAACGGATTTCGCATGACCGAGAATGTTGGAAAACGTCGAGTGAATGCTTTTGTTGTTCTGACAGAACAGAGGGTTGTTATTGAATTCGATAATCCGGCTTACAGCATGACGCAGAGCTTTTGAAGGAATTGTTCCCCAGTGGGTACAACCACCACCAACGCTGCTCTCTTTTTCAATGATTGCAACGTTCAACCCGGCTTTGGTTAATCCCATCGCTGCCCCTTCGCCTCCGGGGCCACTACCAATTACGATTACATCAAAGTGGTTGGAGTGTGGCATAGATATCTTCCTTGTTATATTTGATTAACATTGCTGTAGCGGGATTTTAACTGATTCTGTTCTTGCGTACATGAAAAGGACATCAGAGAGTCGGTGGGATCACGCAGTGCTCGCGAAAAAATAATATTTGGTATGTCGAATGTCTCCAAATGGCGGTGTGGATATTGAAATTTTTTCTGCGAACGTATTTACTGCGGTACGTGAACAAAGAGGCGTGTTTGGTGTCTTATATAACCGGAGTATCTTATATAAATAAGTGATTCGCGTTATATTGAACAGAGTGTTAGACATGCCTGTTTAGGCTGTAAAAGAAGAAATTGATAAAGTATGAAACCAATGGGCATTCGCGCACAGCAAAAAGAAAAAACTCGTCGCAGCTTAATCGATGCAGCATTTAGCCAACTCAGTGCAGATCGTAGTTTTTCCAACCTAAGCTTGAGAGAAGTCGCTCGTGAGGCTGGAATAGCACCGACTTCCTTTTATCGTCACTTCAAAGACATGGATGAGCTTGGCTTAACCATGGTCGACGAGGGTGGCTTACTACTACGCCAGCTAATGCGTCAAGCTAGGCAGCGTATAGTAAAAGAAGGCAGTGTTATTCGCACATCGGTTGAAACCTTTATGGAGTTCATTGAAAGCAGCCCTAACGTATTCAGACTGTTATTGCGAGAGCGCTCAGGAACCTCATTTGAGTTTCGTACAGCGGTAGCTCGTGAGATACAGCACTTTTCTGCTGAGTTAACCGAATACCTAATCACGACTGGCATGACACGAGATGAAGCTTTTACGCAAGCGGAAGCTTCGGTCATATTGGTCTTTAACTCAGGGGCAGAAGCATTAGATTTAGATCGACGTCAGCGAGACGAACTGGCTGAGCGTTTGATCATGCAATTGCGAATGATGGCCAAAGGGGCTTTTTGGTATCGTAAAGAACGTGAACGTAACCGATTAAAAGGCGGGATAGAATAATGTCGAATCAAAATAATACTGTAAACTGTGGCTCAGAAAGAAAAACACTGGTACTGGCTCTGATTGCTGGTGTGTGTGGCGATGCACTTTTATCTTGGGTAACAATGAGCGAAGTGGGTTTCTCAATCTTCCCACTGATTGCTTTAGTTTTAGCTGTACAAGCACTGTACCAAGAGTACTTAACTAATCCAGTATCGGAAGATATCCCGCTAGTAGGTTTGGCGTGTTTCTTCGTCGGGGCATTTGGTCACTCTGCGTTTGTGAAAGCACAACACCCAGATGCGGGTTCAAACTTCTTCGCGATTATCGTCGCAATGTTACTGCTCGCATGGGTAGGTAAGAAGTTAGGCTTTATCGGTAAAATAGCTTAAGCCAACCTATAAATAAAAAACGAGCCGATTGGCTCGTTTTTTGTGTCTGCAGTTTGGCTTTTACCTAGATTTGGAAAGCGAGTGTTACGCTTTACGCTCTAGGAATACGCCAGCTTCCATGTGGTGTGTGTAAGGGAACTGGTCGAAAAGAGCAAAACGAGTAATATCGTGTGTTTCGCTTAAAATTTCCAAGTTCTCTTTCAATGTTTCAGGGTTACAAGAGATGTACATGATGCGCTCGTAGCCTTGAACCATCTTGCAAGTATCTACATCCATACCTGAACGTGGTGGATCAACAAAGATAGTGTTGCAGTTGTAGCTCTTCAGATCGATGTTTGCTTGTTGCAGACGGCGGAACTCACGTTTGCCTTCCATCGCTACAGTAAAGTCTTCCGCAGACATACGGATGATCTGAACGTTATCAATCTTGTTGGCTGCAATGTTGTATTGCGCTGATTCAACTGATGGTTTCGCTAGCTCGGTTGCTAATACACGCTCGAAGTTTTGTGCCAGTGCTAGTGAGAAGTTACCGTTACCACAGTAAAGCTCTAGTAGATCGCCTTTGCTATCTTGAGTACAGTCAACGGCCCACTCCAACATTTTCTCAGCCACTTTACCGTTTGGTTGAGTGAAGCTGTTCTCTACTTGCTGGTAGATGTAGCTATCGCCATTTACGTCTAGTTTCTCAATAACGTAATCACGGTCTAAAACGATCTTCATCTTACGAGCACGACCAATCAGGTTTAGGTTAAAACCTTCATCGTTCAATTGCTGTTTTAACGCTTTGGCATCTTGAATCCATTGCTCACCTAGTTGACGGTGGTAAAGCAGAGACACCAAGATCTCACCGCTAAGCGTAGATAGGAAGTCTACTTGGAATAGCTTATGGCGTAGAGAGTGGTTGTCTTTCATTGCATCGACTAACAAAGGCATCAAGTCATTGATAAGACGGCTAGCAGCAGGGAACTGGTCTACACGGTATTTTTCTTTAGTTTCTTGATTGAACATGACGTAGTACATATCGTCACCTTCATGCCACACGCGGAACTCAGCACGCATGCGGTAGTGTTGTTCTGGAGATTCATACACTTCCAGCTCAGGCACATTATATTCTGAGAACATTTCAGTAAGACGCTCTGTCTTTTCTGCCAGTTGTTCTTGGTAGCGTTGCGGGTTTACATCTAAATTCGCCATGGTTATGCCTTTTGCTGTCGTGCTTTTAAATCAAGAGCGCAGATTTTATTCAATCACAGGCGCTTGTCCAGTGTTGAGCGCCATTCAATGTAAATCGACCATGAAAACTATAGCTTATAACTATCTCAGACTAGACAAATGATTCATAGGTCAATACTATCTCCAGCAAGCTGGTGCCATTTAGATGTATAGATGGCTGAAAAGGGAATCTGGTGTGAATCCAGAACTGACGCGCAGCGGTAAAAGAGAACGAGTATTCATCAGACACTGCAAATAGCTTTTTGTGGGAAGTCGAATATCAGGTAACCATAAGGTTGTGCTCTTGAGTCCGAATACCTGCCAGCGGCTAAACCATGACATGTGGTTTGGTAGGAATTTACGCGATTTAGGATCACAACATGAACAAATCCCTTTTAGCGGTTGCTGTAGCATCGCTGCTTTCATCTATCTCCAATTTATACGCCCAAGAAGCATCTACTGACGAAACCATGGTGGTTTTAGCTCGTAGTGATTTTAATAATTCAATTGACGATATACCTGCCAATGTAACTGTTATTACATCAGACGATATAGCTGCGAGTGGAGCCAAAAGCTTAGATACTTTGCTGCGAGCTAGAGCAGGAATTCAAGTTTCTGATACTAACAGCGGGCCATCATTCTCATTACGCGGCTTTACTGGTGGGCAAGCTGCTAACAATACACTGATCTTAGTTGATGGACGTCGTCTAAATAAGCAAGATTTGTCAGCTCCGCAGGTTAGTTCAATATTGATCTCTCAGATAGAGAGAGTTGAGATACTGTCGGGTAGTGCTGGTGTGCTTTATGGAGATCAAGCCGTAGGTGGTGTTATTAATATAATCACCAAAGGAGCTTCAGAAGATGGTGGTAATTTGTCAGTTAGCGCTGGTAGCTTTGATTCCTTTGCTGGCAACGTTGATGTTTCTAGAAAACTAAATGAGCAATGGAGTTTGTTCTTTAGTGCTAGTCAAGATAACAGTGACAATTATAGAGATCATAATGTTCGTGAGACTGGAGCATTATTAAGCCGATTGAATTATAAGCAGGATTCAACTGAATTTTTTGTAGAGGCTAGTTACTACGATAATAATCGAGAGTATGCCGGCTCATTGACAGAGGAGCAGTACAAGAATGATCCGACACAAGCCGCTTCTGCGAATCAAACAGATTATTCTCATGAAATCACCCAAGCATTAAGAGCTGGTTATAAGCAAGATGTGAATGAATCTTGGGTCTTAGGGACTGATGTTATTTACGATAATACGTCTGGTTCAGGCTCTGCATGGGGAAGCTCAACGAGCAGCGATAGTAAGCAATTATTTGGTTCAATAAAGCTGGAAAATCAGTTTTCAACAGGGTCCGGCGAAGGTAATGCTTTATTAGGACTTGGAGGGGCAAACCGTGATCATTCTTATAAATCCTCTTCCACCGATCGTTCGAATAAACAAGATACTTACAGCGTCTTTGGACAAGTTAACTACCCATTTCTTGATGATTTAACTCTTACAACAGGCGCACGTTATAGTGCAGTCGAAGATAAGATTTTTGATGCAGCTATATACCCAAATAAAGAGAGATTAACAGAGGCACAGGATGCTTATGAGCTTGGGCTGAATTATAACATTAGCGAATCACAACGCATTTATCTGCGAGGCGAGACAAATTTTAGGTTCGCTAAAATTGATGAACAAGCCTATACCTCTCCTGGCGTCCTTGGTCTAAAGCCGCAAACGGGCAAATCAATTGAAGCTGGTTGGGGGGTAATTGAGAACAATTATAGTCTCAGAGTTGATGTGTATACCTTACATCTTGAAGATGAAATTATTTTCGATAGTAGTGCTCCCACTCCTATTGGGGGCACTTTTACTGGAGCTAATGTGAATGCAGATGAGTCGGAGAGAAATGGCGTTACGGTAAGTGGTGATCTATATGCTACCGATTCGGTTTTGTTAGGTTTGGAATATAGTTTCATTGATGCTGAATTCTCATCTGGCGATGACAAAGGTAAGAAGCTACCTTGGGTTGCCCGAAATTCAGGGCGTGCATTTGTAACCTATGACATTAGTTACAACTGGCAAGTTTTTGTTGAAGGTGTCTATACTGGTGCTAGATTTAAAGATGGTGACACATCAAATAGTTTGGCAAAGCTTTCAGCCTATTGGTTGAGCAACATTGCTGTTAATTTTTCTCAAGATGTATGGTCGGCAGGACTTCGTATAGATAATGCATTTGACGAAAAATATCCTGCGAATGCCAATAATTGGGGAGCATATTACCCTGGTGATGGTAGGAAAGTCATTTTGACTGGTGCCTATAAATTCTAATTTACACCTAAACCGCCTCCGGGCGGTTTTTCTTATTGGGTATATCAATGAAAAAGAAAGTCGTCATTAACGTTAGAGCGTCTACTTGAAAGCTCCTAATATGAAGTTGTTGCTCTCTGTACGACATTTGTTGGAGATAAAGTCCCTTTCGAAGTCACTCCTATCGATGTGGTTGCCATGCAGGCGCAATTAATCGGTTTGCCGCTTATCACCATCGAGCCTCCGGAAGCATTCCCAAGCAATGAGATTTACAAAAGTACTCTTGTCTCAGCATTGAAAGGGTCTGGCTTATCAATTGATGCGGTCGCGTTTGGAGACATGTTCTGTAATGGCATTGCAGATTATCGAAGAAGCTATATAGAACCCGCAGTCCGGGAGTGTGTATTTCCTCTAATGGGGGAGAGCAGTCAGGTACTTGCGAGTGAAATAATAGAAAGGTGAATCGACACTTTTCTTGCCACTGTCGACAGTAACGTATTAGATATTAGCTACTGTGGGCTGAAATATACCGATGAGTTAATAGAGAGCTTACCGAGCCAGGTTGATCCGTGTGGTGAAGATGGGGAGTTCCATACCTTAGTGACCTCTGCGTCATGCTTTAAAGGAAGGCGTGATATAGAGCTCGAAGTGATAGGGCAAGGTGAGCGTTTTGTACATCAACGCTATCGAGCTTGCATTGTATAGCGTGAGGATTGGCGAAAACTAAGTGAAGGGGTATTATTGCTGCGAAACTACATATAGGTAATCGTTGTGTCGGATAGTCTGCAAAAAAACATATTAGTCTTTGATTCTGGGGTAGGTGGGTTATCTGTCTATAAAGAGATAAGTCAGCTATTGCCCAATCATAACTATATCTATGTATTTGACAACGAAGCTTATCCATATGGCGAGCTCGATCAGCAGGTTCTCATTCGTCGGGTTCAGAGTATTGTAGCCAGTTTCGTGGTGAGCCATGCCATTGATATCGCCGTTATTGCATGTAACACCGCCAGTACGATTGTTCTCCCTACACTCCGTGTTAATAATGTCATTCCAATCGTTGGGGTTGTCCCAGCGATCAAACCGGCTTCCTTACTAGCGAACAAAGCTGTGGGGCTTATTGCTACTCCGGCAACCATCACCCGTGAATACACTCATGAATTGATCAAGAACTTCTCTATAAATAAGAGGGTTGAACTTTTGGGCTCGACTCGGCTGGTGGATATGGCCGAAGATAAGCTCAGAGGAGAGGCCATCAACTTAGAAGAGCTCAAGCAAATCCTTCAGCCGATGATTAATGCTATTGATGTTGCTGTTTTAGGATGTACCCATTTTCCACTAATAAAGTCTGAGATTCAGCAAGTATTAGGTGGAAGCGTGGTATTGGTTGATTCGGGCAAAGCGATAGCTAAACGAGTCCAAGATTTATTGGGTTTAGAAAGTGGTCAGGAAGAAGGGGGAGTGCGAGAGGTTTTTTGTAGTGCACTTCCCAATAAAGAAAGTGCACTAAATGGTATGTTGAAGCAGTTAGGGTTTAGTTCTGTTCAGATTCGTTCGCTTCAGGATGCTTAGGATCATTTGCAACACGTACTTTTAAAGTTCGTTGCATGTAATCTTTGTCGTTAAGAACAGAGATTGCCTGATTCACATCATTACTTGCCATAACAACAAATCCGAAGCCTCTTCTTTTACCAGTACGTTTATCTTTCATTAAGCGTACTGCAAACACTTCACCATGTTCTGAGAATAATTCACGAACATGCGATTCGTTCGCTTTGTATGGAAGGTTACCCACATAAAGCGTTTTCGTTGAAGCTTTAGTTTCTGAATCTGATTTTGAGTCGGTGCTTGAAAAGTTAACAACAAAAGCGGAAGCCAAGACACCAAGGATAAAGGTAATTGCAGGCGGTATATCTACCTGAGAGAAAACAATGCCGCCTAATACAGCCAGTGCGACAATTAACAACATCGATTTTTTTGAGTTCATATCGGAATACTACATATTAATAAACGAAATAGACGCATCTACCATTAACAAAATAGATACATGAATATTACGTTCATGCCTTACAATTTTCCAATGTATTGCTGTGATACGTCTCAAATGTTTAGTTTTTATTCGAAAAATTCGGATTTGATGGCTTTTTAGGCGAACAAAACTTTTATTTCAAAAAGTCCTTGTGCTCTAACTCAATCTCTCTATAATGCCGCCTCACCGACACGGAGTGAGACGAAAGTCACACGGCAAAGTCGGTAGAGAAAAAGAGTTTAAAAATAACCCTTGACTCTCGATGCGGTGCGAGTATAGTACGCATCCCTAGCGACTGAGATGTGAATCACAAAATGCTAGAGCTCTTTAACAATTTAAACCTATCAATCTGTG
>NZ_JBQKUM010000097.1:0-14901 GCF_054968605.1 Pseudoalteromonas sp. G5_S1_14_S5
GGTGAATCATTTAATAATGGAATATTAGTGCGCGCAAGTGCATAATGGCTCATAAGTTAAATAATTAGCCCAAATTAATATCAGATTGTGGTTTACCCCCTAAACTGCATTAGGCTCGCACTAGTCACGCGAGCCTTTCTTTTGCCCGAAGGAACACTCAAGGCAGCACTATCACTTCAAAACCCACTACAACGCTAGATAATCGATATAGCCTTTTTCGTCGCCACCAAATAGGGTCGAGCCATCGAGTTGTGCTAGTTCGCCGCCGTTTTGTTGGCGTGATACGAGATCTGGGTTGGCGACAAATGGGCGACCAAATGCGACGAGATCCGCGTAGCTTTTGCTTAACACTTCTTCGGCGCGTTGTGGTGTGTAGCTGCCTGCGACATGATGGCGTTAGAGAATAACTTTCTTAGCTCAATTCGAAAGCTTTCAGGGGTAACCGGTGCATCATCCCAGTCGGCTTCTGATAGGTGCAGATAAGCAATATCACGAGCTTGCAGCACTTTTGAAGCCTCCAAAATTGTTGGCGCTATGTCTGGGCAGTTCATATCTTTGAAGGTGATGATAAGCCCAGCACTAGCACGTTATTGGTAATAAGTCGCCATCATGCTGTTGGGCACATTGCCCGGTTAACTGCTTCATCAACCTACGCGGATTCGACTATTCTTGGATTTCCTAATCGAAAATTTTGGTCGTTTGACCGATAGATCAATTAATTAACGCGATATGACAAAACTCTCGAACTGAAAACGAGGCTGCAGACAGAACTGGCTGAACTGGTTATGATGTGAGCAATGCATGGATGTGCTGGAGAGAACAATGAAAATAGTTGGCAATACGGTGATCAAACCATTCCATAAAGCAACCTGCCATTGTGGTGCGGTGGAGTTAGAGCTCAGCCTACCTAACGGAATCGAAAAGCCGCGTCGCTGCGATTGCTCGATATGTCGTCGTAAAGGGGCGATAGTGGGTTCGGTAGCCTTGGATGGCATCAAGATCCTCAAAGGTGCAGAGCATCTCAAGTTATATCAATTCAATACTAACACCGCGAAGCACTACTTCTGCTCGAACTGTGGTATCTATACCCACCATCAACGTCGCTCTAGCCCAAATGAGTATGGATTCAATATTGGTTGCTTGGAAGGGGTGAACCCTTTTGATATTGGTGATGTGGTGACTAATGATGGGGTTAACCACCCTGCGGATCGCTAAGGAGAAAACATGTCTGATTATGGCGCCCTGATTCGCTGGCAGAAAGGCGACGATGAGGTATTTAGCGATAACCAATACAGTCGCGGGCATACGTGGGAATTTGATGGTGGCGTTATTGTCCCTGCTTCGTCATCGCCTCATGTGGTGCCACTACCACTCTCTGTTGAAGAAAATGTTGATCCCGAAGAAGCCTTTATTGCGGCGATTGCCAGTTGTCACATGCTGACGTTTTTGGGCATTGCAGCTAAGCGTAAGTACGTGATTGAGTCTTATGTTGATGATGCGATTGGCGTTCTTGAAGAAGATAAAGCGGGGCGAGCTTGGGTTAGCCATGTGACGCTTAGACCCCAAATCCAATTTGTTGGTGATAAGCGCCCTACGGATAAACAGCTCGAAAAGCTTCACCATCTGGCACACAGTAATTGCTTCATTGCCAACTCTGTAAAAACCGAGATCACGGTAGAGATAGACTCGTAACCCATGCGATTTTCTGAGTTGTAGTCAAGATCAAGTAAGGGAGCAACTTAGCGATGCTCCCTTACTTTAGATAGTGACTGCGATTGATAGGGCATTGCTCAAGCCGATCTGCTTACAACGACGTTTCGCGACAATATTGAAAAATCGTTTGAGGCACTGGCAAACGCGATTGATATTGCAGAGCAAGCTGAACGCTAGTTTTTACACGATAATGCCATTTTAAATTGGATAACCGCGAGTCGGCTAAGTGCATGACTGGCGGTTTTTTTGTGTCTGTGTAATCCTACTCACGGTTTCACCAAGCTGCTCTAGATAGCGCAGAATGATTATAGATTGATTAGCAGAGAGTTATGTTTAGCGTCCCATTGAATAGTTTTGTACATCGCGTGAGTGATAAGAGCCAAGTAATGGCGAACGCTGCTAAATGTGGATGTCAGTTGAAGCGAGTTCGTCGCTCACGCAACTGGCTATTGGTTGCTCAAGAGCATCAACTGATCGAATTCAAAGCTTTGTTAACTCATGAAAAAGACGGCTGGATAACAGTAGCCATAGACAAGGTGTTGCCTAAACCTGTGGTGTGTCTGGCGTCGCTGTTAGCCGCAACACCTTCTATGACAGTTGCTCAATTGGTGATGGAGGCTGGATGTTCAATGGCTGAAGCACGACGAGCCATTGATGACTATGAAGGGTTATAGATAAGTTGTGAGCGCTTGAAAAGTACCGAGCAGCAAAAAGCCAGTAACGATATGGTGTTATTTCAGCGCAATATCGTTACTGGCTTTATCATCTGACTTTCTGTGAAAACAGCGAGAGCGTTACAGTCGAATTAAGAGTTAGCGACTTTTACACGAATCGTGTTTTTGCCAAGCTTGGTCATGTGCAGCTTGTCTAGTGCAGTTTTCGCTTCTTCTTGCTCTGGCATTTCAACGAAAGCAAAACCTTTTGAGTAGCCAGTTTCTTGGTCTAATACTAGGTTGCATGCTTTTACTGAACCGAACTCAGAAAATAGTACACGGATGTCTTGCTCTGTTGTTGAGCGAGATAGGTTACGAACTAGAAGTTTCATAATGAACCTTGAATATGAATTTACATCGCGCATTGTCGCACACTTTGAAGGTCACCCTTACAAAATAATTTAAGATCTCATTTGCTTGGGTAGCAAAGATCTGCAACAGCACTTAGAGTTGTTTGTCGTGATTATTCGTCGTCGAACTGTTTGATGGTGAAGGCGTCTTCGATTCGGTTTAGCTCTTCTTGTTCTTTCTGACGAAGCTCTTCTTGGCGAGCAGTTTTCATCTCATTGAGACTTTTCTTCTCTGATTTGGTCAGGAATTTAACGGCTTTTTTGTTGGTTAATGCGTAAGCAGCTACGTCTTCACCTTTTTATCTGCGCTCGTTTACGCGCTGTGAGAAACGTTCATTATCGCGAGCTTTACGCTCCGTTGAGGTTAACTTGCTCATGCTTTAAAGCCCTTTTAATTATCGTGATAGGGAATCTACACGTGGCGAAAAAAAGGGTCATTCATCAGTATGAGGTATTGCCATTTGTACGCTGGTGGCGCATCTTAGCACAGTGGAGGAGCATGTAGGCATGCTATTCGAGGGGTTAAACGAAACAGCCCACAACGTGTCGTAGTGGGCTGAATAAAAGCTGCTTGATTATGGTTGAATCGAGGGGCTGATTGTTTAGATCTTTTCAATGTAAAGGATAACCTCTCCGACCTTAAAGCCAAACTTTGACATCTCGGTCTTATTGAATAATCGTTTTTCGTCCATCAAGAACATCCAATCATCCAATGTAACTTCATAGGTACTGCCGTCGACTTCGATTTCTAGCTCATACTTCCAATACAGTGCAGAGCCTTGGGTTTCACCATAAGCCGTTCCTACCACATCGTTAGCGGAGCCTGAGTAGGTATTGTCGCCGGTTTTTATCAGGTTCCAAACTCGGGTTGAACGTTCACCATCGGCAAATGAAAACCACTCCTTAATTTCACCGTTATTACCTTCCCACGTTGCGATGAGTTTAGCGTCGAAACGTCTTAATAAGTTGCCTGATCGGTCGAGAACCATACCGTAGGCCATTAACTCTCCATTGAAGAAGCTCTCAAGTTTGAGCTCTGGTGTTGTGTCGACATGATTATCAAGGCTGGCAGAGCCACAACCTGTTAGCCAACTAAGTGAAAGTATTGCGAGAGCGAACTTGAGTATTTTTGTTTTTGTATTCATTTATTCAAACCCAATAGTTGTTTGCGTAGGCCAGGTTCGGAGGTGTTTTCGGAGAGCCAGATAGCTAGGAAGGCATCGCCAAATTGTTTGTCTTGAATGACACCGATAGGTTGTTCATCGAAGTAAAACCGACTGACTTTATCTTCTGCAACGCGAATCGTTAGTGTGCTCCCAGCTTCTACGTTGGGCCACATAGAATAGAGCGGCTTCAACCAGCGCTCGATGTTGCTGTTAGGGTAGCCAAGCTTGTTCCATTGGTTTTCGGTTGCTTCGACCAAGTCCTTACTGTCTATTGCACGGTAGTACTCTATTTTTAAAGCGCGCTCTGAACTCGCAGGTGCGGTATAGAATTCAGCGGAGTAGAGGGTCCAGAATAGGTAACTCATTTTCCCTTGTCCGCGCTTGTTTAAATCGTCGACAGCAGAGGCGCGAGCTTGCCCAGCAAACAGTAATGCCACGGTTAATAGAGAGAGGGTAAAGGCACCTAGAAATGATTTTGTGTGGTAAATGTTTGCAGTCGTTTGAGTGTTGGACTGGGCAAACGCGATATTGCAAGTGCTCTTTGAATGGAGCGCCTGTGTCCTTTTGAGTGAGTAAGCCATAAGTCACCTTGTTGTCCTTGCCATCGTTGGTTTCATTAAGTTTGAGTAGGCGGCCACAAGAAGAGGCAAAAATATCCCCCAACTCAATGCAAGGGCAGCAACTACCGATGCATCTGGCCAAGCAGCAAGGAGGGCTCCCGCTTTGATCCCTCCCCAGTAGCTACTAGTGCCCGCTACGAACCCTATGGCGAACAAGATCACTTTTGAGCATTTTAAGAGCCAATTAAGGCTGTGGTTTAAGCTAATCAAGAACATGACCCATAGGCAGACGAGCCACACAGGGAACCATGATTGATTGGCAATGGCAGGGTCGACGGCGAAGACGCCGAAGTGAAGCATAAGGCTATCAAGCAGTAGCCCCAATGGTAATAAAACGAGTATTTTAAGATCGCTGTGGCGAGTTGGTGACAATAGGAAGTGAATGATCACCAGCAGCGGTGTTACGAACGGGGCTTGAGCGGTGAAGAACGCGCTACAAACCCAGGTCGCTTGAAACAGAATGAGATTAATAATCCAAAACCGTTTCATCTTTCGCTCCAAAGTAACGAGGTTTTCTTGCCACTAGGTGATGAGTGCTGATTACGCGCTCACGGAACGCACCTTCACAGTAGCAGAAGTAGAAGGTCCAAAGGCGCTTGAACTCTTCTGAATAGCCCAGAGATTGCAATTCTTCCCAACTGTTTTGAAAGGCAATATTCCAGTCGTTCAGTGTACGTGCGTAGTGTAGACCGATATCATCTATCTCTTGAACGACAAGGTCGGTACTGGTCGCAAGGTGTTGGGTCATCACTGATACAGAAGGTAAGCAGCCGCCAGGGAAAATGTACTTTTGGATAAAGTCGACACCTTTACGGTACTTTTCATAACGCCCATCAGCGATGGTAATCGCTTGAATCAGCATTTTGCCGGAAGGCTTCAGCAGTGAAGAGCATTTCTCAAAGAAGGTTTGCAGGTATTCGTGACCTACCGCTTCTATCATTTCAATGGAAACCAACTTATCGTATTCACCCGTTAGGTTGCGATAGTCTTCTTTGAGTAGAGTAATCTTATCGGTTAAGCCGAGCGATTTTACGCGCTGCTCTGCTAACTCGTGTTGTGCATCTGAAATCGTTGTGGTGGTGACGTGGCAGCCATAATGTTGTGCCATGAAAATCGCTAAACCACCCCAGCCAGTCCCTATCTCAACCACGCTATCCGATTCTGAAAGTTCTAAACGCTCACAGATGGTTTTCATCTTGTTTTGTTGTGCTTTTGAAAGGGTTAATGCGTCTTCGTTGTAGATAGCGGACGAGTACTGCATTGAGCTATCAAGAAAACGTTCGTACAGCTCATTACCGATGTCGTAATGAGCTAGAATGTTTCGCTTAGAGCCTTGCTCTGTGTTGGCGTTCTTGCGACGAAGCAGGAGATTCTTAATGCGAGAAATCCACTGGGTTTTGTCGTCTAGCTCATCTAATTGGGATTGGTTGCGAGCCATAATCTGGATAACGCGTGTTAGATTTGGACTGGTCCATTTGCCATCAATGTAGGCTTCCGATGCGCCAATACTGCCGTTAATCACAACATCTTTAAAAAAGGTCGCATCATGAATCACGATTCGACCTTTCAAGTCCGCTTCTCTGTCACCAAACACCGAATGCTGGTCATGCTCGATGATTTCCAGCGTTGCAAATTGCAGACGCTCTAGGATCTTAAAAATTAAAGCTCGATACTTACAGTTGCTTGAAACAGCAACGGCTTTGGTTTGTTGTTCAATGTTGTTGTTTTGTTTTGCAAGCTGTTCCATGTCAACCTCGCTGAGAATTCATTTTAACTTTTTACCAACTAAATTGGGTGCCGTTCGTTGATTTGAGCACACTCACAACATAATTGAGTATTGGTTTTGGCGCTTAAGGTGCTGAGTCCGGGTGCGCCACAAACGGTACTTTTTTCAGGAATAGCTTGAGAGCCTGATAATAAATCCCCATCACGACTTTCACCGTCATTGCCGGGATCTTGAAAACCGTTCGCCTAATGTTTGCTTTCGTTACCGACTGCTTAGTCAGCGCTAGTGTCGCATCGAATATTCGTTCGCTTTTACAGCTTTCGATGTGGACAAGTGTTCGTTTCGCTGGTGGCTTAATCTTCCAAAAATAGGTCATGTTTAAATCCATGAACGGCGAAACGTGAAAATCTTTTTTAACTTTCAACTCTTGATGCATGTCGATTAAATAATAGTGCCTTTCTCGCCAAGGTGTGTTGCTCACCTCGGCCAACATGTATCGACACTCGTCTGCTTCGTTGTAACAAAAAAAGCAATTGATTGGACTAAAATAAATACCTAAACATCGACATTGGGCCAGCATTGTGACTCGGTTTACATTAGACCAATCGCCACCAAGCTGTTGTAATTTGGATGCTATACGTTGTTTTAGAGATTTAGGTTCATCGCTAATTGCATTTTCTTCTTTTTCAGTAAGATAGTCCGATTCGACAAAGCGAATCGGGTTGTACCAGCGAGTTCCAAACAGCACACTTCGCGCGGTGGTCTTAGGCAGCTCATCGAGATCTAGCCCCATCATGTAGAGCTGGTAGCTAAACTCATGAGGGATATCACCAAAGCGGCGATGTCTGACGTTTCCCCAATAGATACCGCTGAACTCTTCACTCTGTTCAGATGCAATTTCCGTGTTGGATGCTAGGGTCTCGTTGTTCATTGCGCTGAGCTCGTGCTGAGATCCAGACCAAAGCGCTTGGTCACATCCAATGCGCTATGCACGCCATCTTCGTGGAACCCGTTGTACCAATACGCGCCTGCGAAATGTGTATTTTGTTTACCGCAAATTCGATCACGCTGTTGTTGCGCATTGACCGTGTTAGAGTTCAATACTGGGTGGTGATACACAAAGCTTCGGATGATTTTTTCCGGAACAATGGCTTCACTCTGGTTTAAGGTCACGCAGAAGGTGTCTTGGCTTTTTATTCCCTGCAGAATGTTCATGTTGTAAGTGACACAAGCTGGTCGCTTGCTATTACCATCCAGCATGTAGTTCCAACTTGCCCACGCCAGCTTTCTGTCTGGTAGCAAGCTGGTATCGGTATGAAGAACCACTTCGTTGCGGCTGTAAGGAATCTCACCTAATACCTCTTTCTCATCAGCCGTTACATCGCCTAATAGTGCTAACGCTTGGTCTGAATGGCAGGCGAAAATCACTTCATCAAATTGCTTTGTTGCACCGTCTTCAAATTCGATAGTCACACCTGTTTCATGGCGAGTGACTTGCTGAATCGATGTGTTCAATGCCACCGGTTTGCTTAGGCGGGAAAGGATGATCTCAACATAAGAACGAGAACCTTTTGGAATCACATACCATTGAGGGCGATTGGTGATATCTAGCAAGCCGTGGTTGTAGAAGAACTGTATGAAGAACTTAAGTTCGAACTCTTCCATCTCTTCAAGGCTTGTTGACCAAATAGCCGCCCCCATTGGTAGGATGTAGTGTTGGCTAAAAAAGTCTGAAAATTGGTTGTCACGTAGGAAGCCGCCAAGAGTAACGTCAGGTGTAAAGCGATTACTTTCAAATTGAGCCTTACACAACTTGTTGAATTTCAGAATGTCGGAGATTAATGACCAGAACTGCGGTTTGAAGATGTTGCTCCTCTGCGCAAATAGCGAATTGATGCTGTGACCATTGTATTCAAACTGAGTGGTTGTGTTGTGAACACTGAAGCTCATTTCTGTTGGCTGGCGTTCAACACCCAACTGTTCGAGTAGTTGATTGAAGTTTGGATAGGTTCGATCGTTGAACACGATGAAGCCAGTGTCAATCGAGAACGCCGAGCCTTGATGTTCAATATCAACGGTGGCGGTATGTCCTCCAACGTAATCATTTTTTTCGAATACTGTTACGTCGTGGTGTTTATCTAATATGTGCGCGCAAGTGAGTCCAGAAACGCCTGAACCAATAATGGCGATTTTCTTCATTGTTATACCATCCTTGAAGCGAGTTTTTGCCAAACTGAAGTTGGAAGCATTCTTAGTAGCTTCATCAACATGATGAATCGTCGAGGAAAATCAATCTCGCTCTTTCCTTGAGCAATTCCGTTAACGATTCGCTGAGTTGCAGTCTCACTACTTATAATCATAGGCATAGCGAACGTATTTCGCTCGGTTAATGGTGTTTCCACAAAGCCAGGATGCACAATTGAGACATGAATATTGTGCTTGGCAAGATCAACCGAAAGCGTTCTTCCTAAGTAAGTGAGTGCTGCCTTTGAAGCGCCATAAGCCTCGGCTCTTGGAAGAGGCAAAAAGCTGGCGCTGGAGCTTACTAAAACTAAACGTCCGCCAGGTTTGATATTTTTCAGCCAAGACCTTAGAGCGTAACCAATAGAGATTAAGTTAATGTTGATGACTCGCTCAAAAAGCTCTGCATCAAAGTTGACTGGGTCATCGATGTATTCACAGTCACCCGCATTGAGAATGAGAAGGTCAAGTGGATTGTCTTGGTCAAGCTCCGGGAAGTTGTGATAATCCGTCAAGTCAAAGCAAAGAGGTGTGATAGACGACTCTGCAATGTCAGTTTCGTGCGAATCGACTAGAGCCTGTAATTTATCTTGGCTACGACCACAAGCAATGACTTGATGTCCTTGCTGGGCATAATCGAGAGCGAGTGATTGGCCGATACCAGAGGTAGCGCCTGTAATCATAATACGCATTATCGGCTCGCTCTTTTCTTAATGGATTTGATGGCGCAGCCCAACACCGGAATATGTTCATACAACATAGAGCCGACATCGAGATAGTCTCTGTGGTAAATGACTTGATCATCGAGCATTTTTAGGTGGCTGTGGCCTTGAACCTCAATAGGCTTCTGCCCATTAAGTTGCTTGTGTACAAAGTGCATTGTCCAATATACCGATGCTTCGCTGTTAACTTCAAACGTGTGCTCGATGTGAAAGTTACAGCTAGTTACCTGGGTGTAAATATTGTCGAAGTAGTGAGTTAGCGCTGCAATCCCGCAGACATGATGCAGCGGGTCTTGGAATTCGATATTAGGGTGATAAACCGTCTTTAGCACGTCGAATTTGTCCGTTCCGAGCTCTCGATACATGTTGAGAAAGTTATCAAGCCATAGAGAGTTATTCATAATATTCACTCTAATTATTTGAAAAAGGCTAAGGCTCTCAATCGTGCTTCTTTATGTTCAACGATGGGTTGCCAGTATTCACTGTTTATTCCGTTTTTTGCTATGTAATTATGTGGGAAATGCACATGCTTATCTGGAATATTTTGCAGCTCTGGTATGTACTTACGGATAAAAATTCCTTTCGGATCAAACTTTTCACTCTGGGTGATCGGATTGAAAATTCGGAAGTAAGGTTGGGCATCACAGCCGGTACTTGAAGCCCACTGCCAGCCACCATTGTTGGCACTAAAATCACCGTCAATTAGGTGATCCATAAAAAAGCGCTCACCCCAACGCCAGTCAATCAACAAGTGTTTAGTTAAAAAGCTAGCGACTACCATTCTTAACCTGTTGTGCATCCAGCCGGTTTCAACCAGTTGTCGCATGGCCGCATCAACCAATGGATACCCCGTTTTTCCTTCACACCACGCTTTGAAGCTAGAATGATCTTGATTCCAATCTAAACCATTGTATTTCTGCTGGAAATTAGCCCCTTTGACCAGTTTAGGATGGTGGAACATCAAGTGCTTATAAAAGTCTCGCCAGATTAACTCGTTGAGCCAAGAAAAAGCGGGCAGTTGGGTATCAAACAGTAAATCGGGTTGCTGTTGGATGAGCTGAATGGCTAACCATCTTGGGCTTACCGCGCCAATCGCTAAGTACGGCGATAAACCTGAGGTACCTTTTATTGAAGGGATATCTCTCAGGTGAGCGTAGTCGTTGACCTTGTTGGCTAGAAAGTTAGGTATCACATTGCCAAGTACGTCTTGGCTTAGTGGCCAACGGCTTGAGTCGACACGAGGAAAGTCGAAGTCATAGTCACTGGTAAGCTGGAGCGTTTGCAAGTTGTCAGTCAACTGAGTCTTAGCTTTGTAATTAGAAGCGAGTGCAGCAGGGCTGCATTGAATACCTTTTGCTTGTACTTCTTTTAACCAGGCATTTTTGAATGGCGTGAAAACCTTGAACATCTCACCTTGCTGGTTAAGCACGCTGCCTAGAGGGAGCATCACATCACAGTCGCTGATCTGAAGATTTATACCGCTGGATATTAGTTGTTGGTCACGAGCTTGTTCATCGACTTCTGGCTCTGAATTGGCGAAAACAACCTGAGAACCGAGTTGTTGGTATAGTTCTGTCAACTGCTTGGCTTGATCATCAAAATCGGTCGCTTTGAGGTGTAGCAGGGTTATGCCCAAGTCGGCGAGTTCAGCTTCCAGTTGCTTTAAATGACGGAAGATAAAGTCTGCTTTAATCGGAGCAAGGTGATGCTGATGCCACTTTTGTGGTGTTGAAATAAAAACGGCGATTGAAACGCCGTTTTCGATTGCTGAGACGAGAGCTGGATTATCGTGAATGCGCAGGTCTCGTCTTATCCATAGAATATCGCTCAATATCCGTATCTCAATTTAAGTTCTTGCGGGTGAGGGTTTAAGTAAACCTGTGACTGCAGGTACTCATTTGGATACTCCATCAAGTAGTGATTGATCAGTGTTAGTGGCACTAACAGCGGAATCACGCCCTCTCTGAAAGAAGCAATCTGGCTAGATAACTCTTGCTTGTTAGCACTGCTGAGCTGCTTCTTAAAGTAACCTTGGAGATGTTGAAGCGTGTTGGCGTGCGTACCACGGTTTGCATGGTGCGATAATGCCGTCATCAGTCCTTCGATGTACTTATCTGCAAGCTCATTTATCTCTAGCTCATTGCCTGCTAGTAATTTACCAAGGCTTTTATAACCCTCAACGTGATGACACATTACTAAATACTTGTGGGCGCTATGGAACTGGATAAGCTTGTGCTTAGTAATACCTTCGTCTACTAGGTCTAGCCACTTCTGATAAGTGAAAACACGAGTCATAAAGTTTTCGCGCAAAATCGGGTCGTTCAGACGACCATTTTCTTCCACAGGCAGCAACGGGTTGCCTTCCATAATCTGCTTAGTGAACATGCCAACGCCTGTGGATTCAGAGCCGCGGCCGTGGTGGTGATATACCTTAACACGCTCCATGCCGCAAGTTGGACTCTTTTGGCACACAATGAAACCAGCAATGTGTTGATTATTCTTGGAGTAGTTTTGACCGAACTCGATAAGCTCATCAGTGACGTCGCCGGTTCCATCTGGACGGGAAACATGAATTATGTCGTCTAACATTCGTGTCTGACGAATGGTTTGGCGAGGCGTTGGCAATCCAACGGCCATTTCAGGGCACACTGGCTCAAGTTCAACATAATCTGCAAGATCTTCAGTACAGAAGCGTGAACGTTTGTGCCCAGTATCGAACCTAACTTTATGACCGGCGACACATGCACTAATGCCTATTTTTATTTTTTTATCCATGGTCAATTCCTTGCGCTCATTGCTCATATTCTTTCTTGTTATGTGGTATATTGCTTATTCCACATTAATT
Organism: Pseudoalteromonas sp. G5_S1_14_S5; assembly: GCF_054968605.1. NCBI lineage: Bacteria > Pseudomonadati > Pseudomonadota > Gammaproteobacteria > Alteromonadales > Pseudoalteromonadaceae > Pseudoalteromonas > Pseudoalteromonas sp. G5_S1_14_S5. The sequence goes on from NZ_JBQKUM010000097.1 coordinate 12,097, forward strand.
CAGTCGTTTTAGGTTGATTCCTAGAAGACTTTAAAAGTGCTGTAATGTAAATTAATAAATGTATTTACCTAGAGGGTTAAACAGTTGGCTCACCCCTTTGGTGAAGTACAAGGCATCGCTTGACACTGTCAGGCATACACACCCTTCTTTCGTTGCTGGCTGATGGGTATGATTTCCATCTAACCAAATAAAATCGCCTTTGTTGTAGACACCCATCTCGTCTTCGAAACTGCCTTCTAACAATAGAGTAATCTCGAAGCCCTTGTGTGTGTGGCAAGGAACTTGTCCATCTTTATCGATGTGCAACAGGCTGGTATGGTGTGCGTCGTCTTCAAAATCGAGTCGTGCTCGAGATATTTTCCCGAGGTTCATCCAGTCCTTTCTCGCAATTGAACTCAATGCTCTTGGAATAGTGAAAGTAGTGTCAGATACTGTCATTTGCTCGGCTTTCGGTTCCACCTCGATTGATTGAGACAAATCTGCAGTTATCAGATCAATCACTTCTAAATCTATGTCGCTGGCAAGAAAACTATCTAGCTCATTATTTGTCACTGCTTGTTGCTCATCAAATATGTTATCAGCTGCATTAGCCGATAACCGCTGTACCTTTGCTTGGCAGTGTTCACACAGCTCGACATGGCTAGACACAATCAAAGAAACTGAGTCAGCAAGCGTGCCATCAACAAATTTTTGCAACATAGCATCGTTTGGGTGATGTTTAATCATGACTTTGTTCCCCCATGTGAACCTTGAGTTTGGCTAGCGCGAGTCTTAAACGGGATTTCACGGTTCCAAGCGGGACGCCGAGCTGCTGAGCAAGTTGCTCTTGTGACAGCTCTTGAAAGTAAACGCCTTTCACTATGGTTTTCTGAGCTAACGGAAGCTTCTCGATTTGCGTCATGACATGTCGGCTCATCAAATGATCGCCAAACGGCAAATCTTCGTTTTGAGTTTCAGCCACCATAGCGTCTAATGGCCAAATGTCGTCGGCTAACGTTTGCTCTGCTTTTGCTTTAACTTTGCGAAGCATATCAAAAGCTGCATTTCGCATTACAGTGTAGACCCAAGTGGTTGCAGCACCTTTATCTTCGTTGTAAAGGTGTGCTTTCTTCCAAACGTTAGTCATAGTGTCTTGTACCAATTCGTTTGCAGCTGCTTCGCCCCCAAGTTTACTGATTCCAAAACGTTTGATTTTGGGTGCAAAGAACTTAAACAAACAAGTGAATGCCTGCTTGTCTCGATTTGTTCCCACTGAAATCAACCAACTTGAGAGCTCTGTAGGTACCTTGTTTTCACTCGGTAATTTGTTGTGGGGAATGATGACATGCTCCTTGCCCTTCCCTTTACTTCTGCTTTCCACTTGCATAGCCAGTAACCATCATGCGAATTTGAGCGACATTACGATCAAAGCATCAGTAGGGATCACTTTTGTTTAAATTAATTTTTACTATACAAAATTATAGTGAAAAAAGTGTTCACTGCCCCGTAATGATTTGATTCAAAAAAGGAACTAGCGAAGGAAAACTCGCAGGTTCTGTAAATTCTGATTTCTTTTCTAACGGGATTGGCATCATTTCTAGCAATCGCGCACAAATCCATTGCGGGCTATCAAAATCTGGGGTCGGGTAGAGCGTTCTGATTGAGTCGTGATCGCGGAACAGCTGCACGAGAAATGAAGTAAAGACATTGGGCACATCATAATCGAGTGCTGGCCAATGGGGTAAATCACGGAATTGGCTTTTGATTAGGCCATCACTTTGGTGATACGAGGAGTGCAACTGCACCAAATTTTGCCCTTCTACGTCGATCTCTAAAAGTTGTTTATCCGACATATTGAAATCGACAATCGTTACCTTGGTTCCCCAAGTAATAAGATGTTCGGACTTTGTGTTGTCTTGTGTCGCGATAATAAAACCTTCACCTTTGGCAGCGTGCGCCACCATGGTGAGATATTTTTGTTCGAAGATTCTTAGCCTTTGTCTCCCTCCTGGCAATAAAAAAATGGGGAGAGGGAACACAGCAAGTTCTAGAGAAGACTCTACGGGTTTGTCTGGATTGGTTTTTGTCCGTGTGATCTTCCCAGTTGAATTCGGCACATAGCACTCCTTAGTTCAAAGATGATTTAGGAGGGTATACGGACTGTTTGAGAGGTTCGATCAATCTAGGTCAGGAGGTGGTTGTTTATTGATCGAAGTTGTTTGATAAACCAGCTGCAATAGAAGGATATGTTTTTTGTTGCACTTGTTCATAAATTCATCGTTCGTCTCTTCTTTAGTCGATGTCAATAGGTAATGTGTGGATAAATGGTAAGCGATCAGAAGAGGGGATGGCTGCCTCTTTCTAACTTTCCTCTTTACTTAACATCACATCGAAGGACTGGTCATGATTGTCATTTATGGTATCAAAGAGTGCTTAAACCCGATTAAGTCAGAGCTCTCTCATTGTTTTTCAGAAGTGCTTAAATAGTGAGATAGGGTTGCCAGATGACAAGCGTGCACATTGTTTTGTGCCATTTGAACGAGATAACTTCTTTTACCAAGAAGGGAGAACGCAGGCCTATACCGTTACCGAGATTAATATGATGGATGGACGCACTGTTAACACTAAAAAGCGCTTAATTAAAAAGATCTTCTCTGAGATTGAAAAGCAGCTCCCTATTTCTCCGATCGATATTGAATTCACCATTTAAGAGCAGCCTTCACATTGTTGGAGTTTTCGAGGAATAACGGGCGATGATGTACAAGATTTGAAGTACAAAGTAAACGTCTCGGTCTTGTCTGACGATTCATTTTGCACTCCCATAGC
>NZ_JBQKUM010000098.1:0-14645 GCF_054968605.1 Pseudoalteromonas sp. G5_S1_14_S5
CGCTTAATAGCATTTAGATTTTTGCACTCTCTTCATTAGAAGAGGAAGCATCAAAAAAAGGGGAGCTTCGGCTTCCCTTTTTTATTTTGGTTATAAGGGAAATTCCTAACACGTAATATCCACCGTTTATATTCCGATTTAAATACAGTTATTTACTTAGCGGTTTAAGTCCCCCCCAAAAAAAACTCTCTCCTCTTCAAAGCCCGTTAAACCCTCTTTTCGACAAGAAGTATAACCAATCGATATAAACATACGTTAACCATGACTATGTGTCACGGGATCTGTTTCTTGAGATTTTGGAAGATGAAGAAGCACATGTCGATTGGTTAGAGACCCAACTCGGCCTTATCAAAATGAAGGGTATTCAAAATTACCTATAAGCTCAATATGTCGATGAAGACGAAGCCTGAAAAATATCGATAACAAGGGTAGCTGCTCAGGTGCACCCAAGTGGCTACCTTGCATTTCTTTTTCAGGCGGTAGGGCACTACCAAGAACTAAAAATCTTCCAATCCCCCCTCTCAATAGATTCTCCGATTATTTTTCAAACACAGCTTGCAAGTTAAAGTGTGATCTGTATAATGTATCGCACTGGCTTAAGCTGGTTGTGAACCAATGAGCACTGAGGAGTAGGTTTTACCTAGTAATGTATACTCAGCTTATGTTCGCGGTTAATAAAAATAGTAAGGCTTGTCTTTACTTCAAAAGTTAACTGACAATGCGTCCTAATTTTGGATGCTACGGTTTCACATAAATCAATCGGCATTCTCTCGTTTTATCGAGTTTGAGTGGCGATATTGTTTGTGTAATTTTTAATAATTGGAGCTCTGTCTCATGCAGAACCAACGTATTCGTATCCGCCTTAAAGCGTTTGATTACAAGCTAATCGATGCTTCAACTGCGGAAATCGTTGAAACAGCAAAACGTACTGGCGCACAGGTTCGTGGTCCTATTCCACTACCTACTCGTAAAGAGCGTTTCACTGTTCTTATCTCTCCACACGTCAACAAAGATGCACGTGATCAGTACGAAATCCGTACTCACAAGCGTTTGATCGACATCGTTGAGCCAACAGACAAAACTGTTGATGCTCTAATGCGTCTTGATCTTGCAGCTGGCGTTGATGTTCAAATCAGCCTAGGTTAAGGGAGATAAGAATAATGATTGGTCTAGTCGGACGTAAAGTGGGTATGACCCGCGTATTTACTGAAGAAGGCGTTTCTATCCCAGTAACTGTTGTTGAGGTTGAAGCGAACCGTATTTCTCAAGTTAAAACTCTAGAGAACGACGGCTACGCAGCAATCCAAGTAACTACTGGTGCTAAGAAAGCTAACCGTGTAACTAAACCTGAAGCTGGTCACTTCGCGAAAGCGGGTGTAGAAGCAGGTCGCGGTCTTTGGGAATTCCGTTTAGAAAACGGCGAAGAGTTTGAAGTTGGCGCTGAGCTAAACGTAGAACTTTTCAACGAAATTAAAAAAGTAGACGTTACTGGTACATCTAAAGGTAAAGGCTTCCAAGGCGCTGTTAAGCGTTGGAACTTCTCTACTCAAGATATGACTCACGGTAACTCTTTGTCTCACCGTGCACCGGGTTCAATTGGCCAATGTCAAACTCCAGGTCGCGTGTTTAAAGGCAAGAAAATGGCAGGTCACATGGGTGCTGAGCGTGTAACGACTCAAAACCTAGAGATCGTACGTGTTGACGCTGAGCGCAATCTGCTTCTTATTAAAGGTGCAGTACCAGGCTCAACAGGCGGCAACGTGATCGTAAAACCTGCTGTTAAAGCATAACGTCTAGGAGTAAGTAATGGAATTGATGGTTAAAGGTGCTGATGCACTAACTGTTTCCGAGACTACTTTCGGACGTGACTTCAACGAAGCTCTTGTACACCAAGTAGTTGTTGCATATGCAGCAGGTGCTCGTCAAGGTACTCGTGCTCAAAAGACTCGTTCTGAAGTATCTGGCGGTGGCGCTAAGCCATGGCGTCAAAAAGGTACTGGCCGCGCACGTGCTGGTACAATTCGTAGCCCAATCTGGCGTACAGGTGGTGTTACTTTTGCTGCGAAACCACAAGATCACAGCCAAAAAGTAAACAAGAAAATGTACCGCGGTGCTATGAAGAGCATTCTTTCTGAGCTTGTTCGTCAAGAGCGTCTAATCGTTGTTGATAACTTCTCAGTAGAAGCACCAAAAACAAAAGAACTTGTAGCTAAGCTTAAAGAGCTTGAGCTAAGCGACGTTCTGATTGTTACTGGCGAAGTAGATGAAAATCTATTCTTAGCTGCTCGTAACCTATACAAAGTTGATGCACGTGACGTTGCTGGTGTTGATCCAGTATCTCTAATTGCATTCGACAAGGTTCTAATGACTGCTGACGCAGTTAAGCAAGTTGAGGAGATGCTAGCATGATCACTGAAGAGCGTATCTTAAAAGTTCTACGTGCTCCGCACATCTCTGAAAAAGCAACTATGGCAGCTGAGAAAGCGAACACTATCGTTTTCAAAGTAGCTAAAGATGCTACTAAGAAAGAGATCAAAGCAGCTGTAGAAAAGCTATTTGAAGTTGAAGTTAAGTCTGTAAATACTCTTGTTCAAAAGGGTAAGACCAAACGTCAAGGTATGCGTGAAGGCCGTCGTTCAGACGTTAAGAAAGCCTACGTTACTTTGAAAGAAGGTCAAGATCTTGACTTCGTTGGCGGCGCGGAATAACAGGAGTAGTTAAAAATGGCTATTGTTAAATGTAAGCCGACTTCCCCTGGTCGTCGTCACGTCGTTAAAGTTGTTAACGCTGACCTACACAAGGGTAAGCCATACGCACCTCTTCTAGAGAAAAACTCTAAGAACGGTGGTCGTAACAACAACGGTCGTATCACAGTACGTCACATCGGCGGTGGTCACAAGCACCACTACCGTGTAATTGACTTCAAACGTACTAAAGATGGCATCCCAGCGAAAGTTGAGCGTCTAGAATACGATCCAAACCGTAGCGCTAACATCGCTCTAGTTCTGTACGCAGACGGTGAGCGTCGTTACATCATTGCACCAAAAGGCATTCAAGCCGGTGACCAGATCCAATCTGGTGTTGATGCGCCAATCAAAGCAGGTAACACTCTGCCGATGCGCAACATCCCAGTAGGTTCTACTGTACACTGTGTTGAACTTAAGCCTGGTAAAGGTGCTCAACTAGCTCGTTCGGCTGGTGCTTATGCTCAAATCGTTGCTCGCGACGGTGCATACATCACTATCCGTCTACGTTCTGGTGAAATGCGCAAAGTACTTTCTGAAGGTCGTGCAACGATCGGTGAAGTTGGTAACTCTGAGCATATGCTACGTGAACTTGGTAAAGCTGGTGCTTCACGCTGGCGCGGCGTACGTCCAACCGTACGTGGTGTAGTAATGAACCCGGTGGATCACCCACACGGTGGTGGTGAAGGCCGCACATCTGGTGGTCGTCACCCAGTTTCTCCTTGGGGCGTTCCTACTAAGGGCTTCAAGACTCGTAAGAACAAGCGCACTGACAAGTACATCGTACGTCGTCGCACTAAATAATTTATAAAGAGGAATCGCCATGCCACGTTCTCTCAAGAAAGGTCCTTTTATTGACCTACACTTGCTGAAGAAGGTAGAGAAAGCGGTGGAAAGCGGAGACAAAAAGCCTATTAAGACTTGGTCCCGTCGCTCAATGATCATCCCAACAATGATTGGTTTGACCATCGCTGTCCATAATGGTCGTCAGCACGTTCCAGTTTTCGTTACCGAAGAAATGATCGGTCACAAACTGGGCGAATTTGCACCAACTCGTACTTATCGCGGTCATGCTGCAGATAAGAAAGCTAAGAAGAAGTAAGGAGTAGATGATGGAAGCTTTAGCTAAACATAACTTTGCTCGTATTTCTCCACAGAAAGCTCGCTTAGTTGCAGACCAAATTCGCGGTAAGTCGGTAGACCAAGCTCTAGAAATTCTAACTTTCAGCAACAAAAAAGCTGCTGTTCTAGTTAAGAAAGTTCTAGAGTCAGCTATCGCTAACGCGGAACATAACGAAGGTGCAGATATCGACGATCTAAATGTCGCTAAAATCTTCGTAGATGAGGGCCCTATCATGAAGCGTATTATGCCTCGTGCTAAAGGTCGTGCGGATCGTATCTTGAAGCGTTCAAGCCACATCACTATTGTTGTAGCAGATCGCTAAAGACTAGGAGAGTAAGCAATGGGTCAGAAAGTACATCCTAATGGTATTCGTCTTGGCATCGTTAAGCCTTGGAATGCTACATGGTTTGCTAATACCAAAGATTTCGCTGACAACCTAGACGGCGACTTCAAGGTACGTCAGTTCCTTACAAAGGAACTACAAAAAGCATCACTATCTCGTATCGTTATCGAGCGTCCAGCTAAGAGCATCCGTGTGACTATTCACACTGCTCGTCCTGGCGTTGTTATCGGTAAGAAAGGTGAAGACGTAGAAAAGCTACGCGCAGCTGTAGCTAAAATCGCAGGTGTACCAGCGCAAATCAATATCGCTGAAGTACGTAAGCCTGAGTTAGATGGTCAGCTTGTAGCTGATAGCATCGCGTCTCAACTAGAGCGTCGTGTTATGTTCCGTCGTGCTATGAAGCGCGCAGTACAGAACGCTATGCGTCTAGGCGCTAAAGGTATCAAAGTGGAAGTAAGTGGTCGTCTAGGCGGCGCTGAAATCGCACGTTCTGAGTGGTATCGTGAAGGCCGTGTGCCTCTACACACTCTACGTGCAGACATTGATTACGCAACTTCTTCGGCTCACACTCAATACGGTGTGATCGGCATTAAAGTTTGGATCTTCAAAGGTGAGATTCTAGGCGGTATGCCAGCTGCTAACGCAGTAGAGCCTAAAGGCGATAAGCCTAAGAAGCAGCGTAAAGGCCGTAAGTAAGGAGTCGAACGATGCTACAACCAAAACGTACTAAGTTCCGCAAGGTTATGACTGGTCGTAACCGTGGTCTAGCTAAAGGTACTGAAGTAAGCTTCGGCGAATTCGGTCTTAAAGCTGTTGGCCGTGGTCGTCTGACTGCACGTCAAATCGAAGCGGCACGTCGTGCTATGACACGTCACATTAAGCGTCAAGGTCAAATCTGGATTCGTGTATTCCCAGACAAACCGATTACTGAAAAGCCTCTTGAAGTTCGTCAAGGTAAAGGTAAAGGTTCAGTAGCGTACTGGGTTGCTCAAATCCAACCTGGCAAAGTTATGTACGAAATGAATGGCGTACCTGAAGAGTTGGCACGTGAAGCGTTCCGCCTAGCGGCACGTAAACTGCCTGTTAAAACTACTTTTGTAACTAAGCAGGTGATGTGATGAAAGCACAAGATCTACGCGAAAAGAACGTTGAAGAGCTTAACGCTGAGCTATTGAATTTGCTACGTGAACAGTTCAACTTGCGCATGCAAGCTGCAACTGGTCAGCTTCAGCAAACTCATACTCTAAAAGCTGTACGCCGTGATATCGCACGTGTGAAAACTGTTTTGACTGAAAAGGCAGGCGCATAATGAGCGAAACTAACCGCATCCAGCAAGGCCGTGTAGTAAGTGACAAGATGGACAAGTCTATCGTTGTTGCTATCGAACGTACTGTAAAACACCCAATTTACGGCAAATACGTTAAACGCACGACTAAAGTACACGCACACGACGAAGACAACACTTGTGGCCTAGGCGACAAAGTTGAAATCGCTGAGTGTCGTCCTCTGTCTAAGACTAAGTCTTGGACATTGGTTAAAGTTCTAGAAAAAGCGAAGATTTAATCTTTGTAATTCTATAACTTATAAGCGGCTCCAAATTATTTTTGGGGCCGCTTGTTTTTTGTCTACCCAATTTAAAAAAAGGGTGGTACAATTCGCGTCCCTTTTAAAGAGGCAGCCCGACCCGAGAGGGTCTAGTTTTAATATTTAGCGGAGCACTAACAATGATCCAGATGCAAAGTACACTTGACGCAGCAGATAACTCTGGCGCGCGCAAGGTAATGTGTATTAAGGTTCTGGGTGGCTCTCACCGCCGTTATGCACATATCGGTGACATCATCAAAGTTACAGTTAAGGAAGCAATTCCTCGCGGTAAAGTAAAAAAAGGTGATGTTCTGAAGGCGGTAGTAGTGCGCACCCGTAAAGGCGTTCGTCGCCCAGACGGTTCTGTCATTCGCTTCGACAGTAATGCTTGTGTATTGTTAAACGACACTACTGAGCAACCAGTCGGCACACGTATCTTTGGTCCTGTGACTCGTGAACTTCGTAACGCGAAATTCATGAAGATTGTATCACTAGCACCTGAAGTTCTGTAAGGAGCGGCAATATGGCAGCTAAAATCCGTCGTAATGACGAAGTAATCATTCTTGCTGGTAAAGATAAAGGCAAGAAAGGTAAAGTAACTAAGGTTCTGACAACTGGTAAAGTTATCGTTGAAGGCATCAACCTTGTTAAGAAACACCAAAAGCCGGTTCCGGCTCTTGGTCAGCAAGGTGGCATCGTTGAACAAGAAGCAGCTATTGACGCTTCTAACGTTGCAGTTTTTAACGCGGCTACTGGTAAAGCAGACCGTATCGGTTTCCGTATCGAAGATGGCAAGAAAGTTCGTTTCTTCAAATCTAACGGCGAAACTGTTTCTAACTAATTAGAAGTAATTTGGAGTTCTACTATGGCGAAACTGCATGATTACTACAAGTCGTCTGTAGTCGCTGAGCTTACCAAAGAGTTCAGCTACACAAGCGTCATGCAAGTCCCTAGGATTGAGAAAATCACCCTAAACATGGGCGTTGGTGAAGCAATCAACGATAAGAAACTGCTAGAAAACGCAGCAGCTGATATGGCAACGATCTCTGGTCAAAAGCCACTTATCACTAAAGCGCGTAAATCTGTAGCTGGTTTCAAAATTCGTGAAGGCTACCCAATTGGTTGTAAAGTAACCTTGCGTGGTGAGCGCATGTGGGAATTTTTAGAGCGTTTAATCTCTATCGCACTTCCACGTGTACGTGATTTCCGTGGTGTTAGCGCTAAGTCTTTCGACGGTCGCGGTAACTACAGCATGGGCGTTCGCGAGCAAATCATCTTTCCGGAAATCGACTACGATAAAGTCGATCGTGTCCGCGGTCTTGATATCACTATCACGACTTCTGCGGGTTCCGATGAGGAAGGCCGAGCTCTGCTGGCTGCCTTTAACTTCCCATTCCGTAAGTAAGGGTAGGGTTACTGTTATGGCTAAACAATCAATGAAAGCACGTGAAGCTAAACGTGCAAAACTAGTAGCTAAGTTCGCTGAAAAGCGTTCTGCGCTAAAAGTTATCATTAGCGATGTAAACGCATCTGAAGAAGATCGTTGGAATGCGGTTCTTAAACTGCAATCTCTTCCACGTGATTCAAGTGCATCACGTCAGCGTAACCGTTGCAACCAAACTGGTCGTCCACACGGTTACCTACGTAAATTCGGTCTAAGCCGCATTAAGGTTCGTGAAGCTTGCATGAAAGGCGAGATTCCGGGTCTTCGTAAGGCTAGCTGGTAATTGCCACTTAATCATTTGGAGTAAATCTTATGAGCATGCAAGATCCGATTTCGGATATGCTGACCCGCGTTCGTAACGGTCAGGCAGCAAACAAAGTTGCTGTAAAAATGCCTTCTTCAAAGCTTAAAGTTGCAATTGCTGCACTACTAAAAGCTGAAGGTTACATCGTAGACTTCGCTGTTGAAGGCGAAGCAAAACCTGAGCTAGAAGTTACTCTTAAGTACTTCCAAGCTAAACCTGTAATCGAGCAAATCAAGCGTGTATCACGTCCTGGTCTACGAGTTTATAAAAATAAAGACTCTCTACCAACAGTGATGGGCGGTCTTGGTATTGCAGTTGTTTCTACTTCCAAGGGTCTAATGTCTGACCGTGCTGCTCGTAAAGCAGGTCTTGGCGGTGAAATCATCTGTTACGTAGCTTAATAAGGAGTAGATTATGTCTCGTGTTGCTAAAGCACCTGTCGCTATTCCAGCTGGCGTAGAGGTGAAACTAAACGGCCAAGAAGTTACTGTAAAAGGTAGCAAAGGTGAGCTTACTCGCGTTCTTAACAACGCCGTAGTTATTGCACAGGAAGAAAACAACCTAACTTTCGGTCCGAAAGAAGGTGTTGCTAACGCATGGGCACAAGCTGGTACAGCTCGCGCTCTAGTTAACAACATGGTTGTGGGTGTTACAGAGGGCTTCACTAAGAAGCTAACTCTAAAGGGTGTTGGTTACCGTGCTGCTATGAAAGGCAACTCTGTAGCTCTAACTCTTGGTTTTTCTCACCCAGTAGAGCACGCTCTACCTGAAGGTATTAAAGCTGAGTGCCCTAGCCAAACTGAGATCGTTGTAACTGGTTGTGACAAGCAGCTAGTTGGTCAAGTTGCGGCTGACATTCGTTCTTACCGTGCTCCTGAGCCTTACAAAGGTAAAGGTGTTCGTTACGCAGATGAAAATGTGCGTACTAAAGAAGCTAAGAAGAAGTAAGGTATCACTATGGATAAGAAAGCATCTCGCATCCGTCGTGCTACACGTGCACGTCGTAAGATTGCAGAACTTGGTGCAACTCGCCTGGTAGTACACCGTACTCCTCGCCATGTTTACGCACAAGTTATCGCGGCAAACGGCTCTGAGGTTATCGCAGCTGCTTCTACTGTAGAAAAAGCGATCCGTGAGCAAGTTAAGAACACTGGTAACGTTGATGCAGCTAAAGCAGTTGGTAAAGCTGTTGCTGAGCGCGCTCTTGAAAAAGGCGTAGCTTCAGTTGCATTCGATCGTTCTGGTTTCCAATACCACGGTCGAGTAGCGGCGCTAGCAGAATCTGCTCGCGAAGCTGGTCTGAAATTCTAAGGTAGGGTTGGAAGATGGCTAAAGAACAACAACAAGCTAATGATTTGCAAGAAAAGCTAATCGCTGTTAACCGTGTATCTAAGACGGTTAAAGGTGGTCGAATCATGAGCTTCACTGCACTAACAGTAGTTGGTGACGGTAATGGTCGTGTAGGTTTCGGTTACGGCAAAGCTCGTGAAGTACCTGCTGCGATTCAAAAAGCAATGGAAAAAGCGCGTCGTAACATGGTTACTGTTGCGCTGAACGAAGGCACTCTTCACCACCCGGTGAAAGGTCGTCATTCGGGCTCTAAAGTTTACATGCAGCCAGCTGCAGAAGGTACAGGTGTTATTGCCGGTGGTGCAATGCGTGCTGTACTTGAAGTTGCGGGCGTACATAACGTACTTTCTAAAGCATACGGTTCTACGAACCCTATCAACATCGTTCGTGCAACGATTGGTGCTCTAGTAGACGTTAAGTCACCAGAAATGGTTGCTGCTAAACGTGGTCTAACTGTTGAATCTATTTCGGAGTAAGCACACGATGGCAACTATTAAAGTAACTCAAACTAAAAGCTCAATTGGTCGCCTACCTAAGCACAAAGCGTGTCTTAAAGGTCTAGGTCTTCGTCGCATCAACCATACAGTAGAACTTGAAGATACTCCGTGTGTACGCGGTATGATCAACAAGGTTTACTACATGGTTAAGATTGAGGAGTAATCAGAATGCGTTTGAATACTCTATCACCGGCTGCTGGCTCTAAACCTTCTAAGAAGCGTGTAGGTCGTGGTATCGGTTCTGGCCTTGGTAAAACAGGTGGCCGCGGTCACAAAGGTCAAAAGTCACGTTCTGGCGGCTCTGTACGTCCAGGTTTTGAAGGCGGTCAAATGCCTCTAAAACAACGTCTACCTAAATTCGGTTTCACTTCTCGTAAGAGCCTAGTGTCTGCTGAAGTTCGTCTAGCTGAGCTAGCGAAAGTAACAGGTGACGTAGTTGATCTTAACAGCCTTAAAGCTGCTAATGTTATCACTAAGAACATCGAATTCGTTAAGATCGTTCTTTCTGGTGACCTAAGCAAAGCTGTGACTGTTAAAGGTCTACGCGTGACTAAAGGCGCTAAAGCTGCAATCGAAGCTGCAGGCGGTAAAATCGAGGAATAATCTCGAGGAACGAGGTACAGATGGCTAAGAAACCAGGACAAGATTTTCGTAGTGCTCAGAGCGGCTTAAGTGAACTAAAGTCGCGCTTATTATTCGTAATTGGTGCACTTTTAGTATTCCGAGCTGGCTCTTTTGTGCCGATCCCTGGTATTGACGCAGCTGTACTTGCCGATTTGTTCGATCAGCAAAAAGGTACCATCGTTGAAATGTTTAACATGTTCTCCGGTGGTGCTCTTGAGCGTGCATCTATATTAGCATTGGGCATCATGCCGTACATTTCGGCATCGATCGTAGTCCAATTGTTAACTGTAGTTCATCCAGCGTTAGCGGAACTCAAGAAAGAGGGTGAAGCAGGCCGTCGTAAGATAAGCCAATATACACGCTACGGCACGCTTGTACTTGCAACATTCCAAGCTATTGGTATTGCAACGGGCTTACCAAACATGGTCGACAATCTGGTTGTTATCAACCAAACCATGTTTACGCTTATTGCTACCGTGAGTTTAGTAACTGGTACCATGTTCTTAATGTGGTTAGGTGAACAAATCACTGAGCGAGGAATCGGTAATGGTATTTCCATTCTGATTTTTGCAGGTATTGTTGCTGGATTGCCTTCTGCAATCGGTCAAACAATCGAGCAAGCGCGTCAAGGTGAATTGCATGTGCTTCTTCTGCTGTTGATTGCTGTATTGTCTTTTGCTGTTATCTACTTCGTAGTTTTCATGGAACGTGGTCAACGTCGTATCGTCGTTAACTATGCGAAACGTCAACAAGGTCGTAAGGTTTTTGCAGCACAAAGCTCTCACTTGCCACTTAAAATTAATATGGCAGGTGTGATTCCAGCGATTTTCGCATCGAGCATTATTTTGTTCCCAGGAACATTAGCACAGTGGTTTGGTCAAAATGGTGAAAGCAGCGCGTTCGGTTGGTTAACTGACGTGTCATTAGCTCTTAGCCCAGGTCAGCCTCTTTATGTAATGCTTTATGCAGCAGCTATAATCTTCTTCTGTTTCTTCTATACAGCGTTGGTGTTTAACCCACGTGAAACAGCTGATAACTTGAAGAAGTCTGGTGCATTCGTACCCGGTATCCGCCCAGGTGAGCAGACAGCGAAATATATCGATAAAGTGATGACTAGACTGACCCTTGCGGGCGCTCTATACATTACTTTTATATGTCTGATTCCTGAATTCATGATGGTCGCGTGGAACGTTCGTTTCTACTTCGGCGGCACTTCACTACTAATTGTAGTGGTAGTTATCATGGATTTCATGGCACAGGTACAGACTCATCTGATGTCACAACAGTATGATTCTGTGTTAAAGAAAGCGAATCTGAAAGGTTACGGCCGTTAATTCGGTGGTAATAATTTCAGTTCCATTTACGGAGTTTAGCAATGAAAGTTCGTGCTTCCGTTAAAAAAATCTGCCGTAACTGTAAAGTTATCAAGCGTAACGGTGTCGTTCGCGTGATTTGCAGTGAGCCAAAGCATAAGCAACGCCAAGGCTAATCAGCAGAAATTTTTACTTGAAATACAAGGTAGAGTCGAGTATATTCCTCGGCCTACCTTTTGCGTGCAAAAGAAGTAGTATGCCGCAGCGTATCCATAACGGGCTTTGCTGCGGATAATTCTTTTATGAACCCCTTAGGAGTGAATAATGGCCCGTATAGCCGGCATTAACATTCCTGATCACAAGCATTCTGTAATTGCACTTACTGCAATCTACGGTATCGGTAAAACTCGCTCTCAAGCTATTCTAGCTGAAGTGGGTATTGCTGAAGATGCTAAGATCAGTGAACTAACTGAAGAGCAGATCGATCAACTGCGTGATGGTGTAGCTAAGTACACTGTAGAAGGTGATCTACGTCGTGAAGTATCGATGAACATCAAGCGTCTTATGGACCTTGGCTGTTACCGCGGTCTTCGTCATCGTCGCAGTCTACCACTACGTGGACAGCGTACTAAAACCAACGCTCGCACCCGTAAGGGTCCGCGCAAGCCGATCAAGAAATAGTCGGATAAGGTAGAGTACAATGGCAAAACAACCAACTCGCGCGCGTAAGCGCGTACGCAAGCAAGTAGCTGATGGCGTAGCGCACATTCATGCTTCTTTCAACAACACAATCGTAACTATCACTGACCGTCAAGGCAATGCTCTTGCATGGGCTACAGCAGGTGGTTCAGGTTTCCGTGGTTCTCGTAAATCTACTCCGTTCGCAGCACAAGTTGCAGCTGAGCGTTGTGGTGAAATGGCTAAAGAATATGGCCTAAAGAACTTGGAAGTTATGGTTAAGGGTCCAGGTCCAGGTCGTGAATCTACTGTTCGCGCACTGAACGCTGCTGGTTTCCGTATCACTAACATTGTTGATGCGACACCAATCCCTCATAACGGTTGTCGTCCACCTAAGAAACGTCGCGTTTAAGTTTCGTTTCTAGGAATATTGGAGAAAGATCATGGCAAGATATTTGGGTCCTAAGCTAAAGCTTAGCCGTCGCGAAGGTACTGACTTATTCCTTAAGTCTGGTGTCCGTGCGATCGATACCAAGTGTAAAATTGATAACGCACCAGGTGTACACGGCGCTCGTCGCGGTCGTCTATCTGAGTATGGCGTTCAGCTTCGTGAGAAGCAAAAAGTTCGTCGTATCTACGGCGTTCTAGAAAAACAATTCCGCAACTACTACAAAGAAGCTGCACGTCTAAAAGGCAACACGGGTGCAAACCTGCTTCAGCTTCTTGAAGGTCGTCTTGATAACGTAGTTTACCGTATGGGCTTTGGCGCAACTCGTGCTGAATCTCGTCAACTAGTTAGCCACAAGTCTATCCTAGTTAACGGTAAAGTTGTAAACGTTCCTTCTTTCAAAGTAGCGGCAAACGACGTTGTTTCTATCCGCGAGAAAGCTAAACAGCAATCTCGTATTAAAGCGGCTCTAGAAGTTGCTGAACAACGTGAAAAGCCAACTTGGATTGAAGTAGATGCTGGCAAAATGGAAGGTACATTCAAGCGTATGCCTGAGCGTTCTGACCTATCAGCTGACATCAATGAACACTTGATCGTCGAACTTTACTCTAAGTAAGGTTAAAAAAAGAGAGGACACAATGCAGGGTTCTGTAACAGAATTTCTTAAGCCGCGTCTTGTTGACATTGAACAGATCAATACGACACACGCGAAAGTAACTCTTGAGCCATTAGAGCGCGGTTTCGGCCACACTCTAGGTAATGCTCTTCGCCGCATTCTTCTATCTTCTATGCCGGGTTGTGCCGTGACAGAAGCTGAAATCGAAGGTGTGCTACACGAATACAGCACTAAAGAAGGCGTTCAGGAAGATATCCTGGAAATCCTTCTAAACCTTAAAGGTTTGGCTGTGCGCGTTGCTGAAGGCAAAGATGAAGTGTTTATTACACTGAACAAATCAGGCTCAGGCCCTGTTGTTGCAGGTGACATCACCCACGATGGTGATGTAGAGATCGCTAACCCTGAGCACGTAATTTGTCACCTAACGGATGACAACGCTGAGATCGCAATGCGTATCAAAGTAGAACGTGGTCGTGGTTACGTTCCAGCTTCAGCTCGTATCCATACTGAAGAAGATGAGCGTCCAATCGGTCGTCTACTTGTTGACGCTACTTACAGCCCGGTTGATAAAATCGCTTACGCTGTAGAAGCGGCACGTGTAGAACAGCGTACTGACTTAGACAAGCTTGTTATCGATATGGAAACGAACGGTACTCTAGAACCTGAGGAAGCAATCCGTCGTGCAGCTACTATCCTAGCTGAACAACTGGATGCGTTCGTAGATCTTCGTGATGTACGTGTACCTGAGGAGAAGGAAGAGAAGCCAGAATTCGATCCTATCCTACTACGTCCTGTAGACGATCTTGAACTAACAGTTCGCTCTGCTAACTGTTTGAAAGCAGAAGCGATTCACTACATCGGTGATCTTGTACAGCGCACTGAGGTTGAGCTACTTAAAACGCCAAACCTTGGTAAGAAATCTCTTACAGAGATTAAAGATGTGCTTGCTTCACGTGGTCTTTCTCTAGGCATGCGTCTAGAAAACTGGCCACCAGCGTCAATCGCTGAAGATTAATCGAAAAGTTAGAAGGATTAGGTCATGCGCCATCGTAAAAGTGGTCGTCAACTCAACCGCAACAGCAGTCATCGTAAAGCGATGTTCAGCAACATGGCTAGCTCTCTTGTTCGTCACGAAGTTATCAAAACTACCGTGCCTAAAGCAAAAGAACTACGTCGCGTAATTGAGCCGTTGATTACCCTAGCTAAGACAGACAGTGTTGCTAACCGTCGTCTTGCATTCGCTCGCACTCGTGATAACGAAGTTGTAGCAAAACTATTTAATGAACTAGGCCCGCGTTTCGCGGCTCGCCAAGGTGGTTACACTCGCATTCTTAAATGTGGTTTCCGTACTGGTGATAAAGCTCCAATGGCTTACATTGAGCTTGTAGATCGCCCAGCTGCTGAAGAAGCTGCTGAGTAATCTATACTAGATTCTTAATACAAAAGGCCGAGCATTAGCTCGGCTTTTTTGTATCTATTACTTTTCGATCTGACACCATAATACTCGGCACTTTCTCTTGCTTAGAACAAGCGTCGCTCTCAAAATATCTCGTATCTCGTATCTCGTATCTCGTATC
>NZ_JBQKUM010000099.1:0-14550 GCF_054968605.1 Pseudoalteromonas sp. G5_S1_14_S5
GAGATCGGTGTCAGCACGTCTTTGGACAATTCCTTTCATCTTTAAAACAGATTAATCGGTATCAAAAGTGAATATGCGCTCAGCAGTTGTGTACAAATAATAAACATGTTGTCCTAACTAGTTTTTTCTAACTGCTTTAAAGCGAATCTTCCTCTTTCTGATACAGAGCCTGATTTATCGGATGCAAAATATTCGGCAAAGATCTTAGCTTTAGTACCAAATTCATCAAGGTTCCTTATGAGAAACTCTGCGGCTACCCGCCTAACTATTGGAGAGCGATCCTTGGCTGATTTTTTGATTAAAGCTAAGGGTGACGTTGAAACACTCAATTTCCTTTCAGATACGATTGCTTGATATTTTCCTTCGCAATATCGGATATCTGTCCATACCCATTTTCGTCCATCAACCCAAGCCATGCGGCCCTCTAATTGACTACGATAAGCCTTTGCCCTAACTACGGGTTGGATGGAGAGTTCAGCGATCTCATCTAAGAATTCATCTAAAATGGAAGTGCGTCCTAGTTGAGAGAACAAGGATGGCATTGGTCCAGATGAAGAAGATATCAACTTTGCTCTGAATAATTCTGAAACCTCTTGTCTGGAAATAATTTCTAGAAGTACCTTTTTATCGACTTCTTCAATTCGCCCCCATGAATGCCAATGAGCTAAAGTAAAACATAGTGAGTTTACAACGTGTTCAGGAGCGGTTTCTTTCGCTATTAATGGAAGCTTATCTCTTGCAGCTTTTCTAACTTGAGGAACCCAGTCATTTAGCCTACGGATAGCCAATGAAAGAAAAAAAGCATTGGGGGCTGCTCCCGAAATAGCCCGAAGAGTTTTCTCTCTCCTGTAACCATCCCAGCTAATCAAGTCTAGCCAGGTCAGTTGTTGAGAGGGTTTGGCCCATATTTTCCATTTCGGCTGAGCCGTATTTTTTAGTGCTGTAGAAAACTCTTCACGAACAAGCCTTTCCCAATAATCTAAATTAGTTAAAGGAACTGTTGATGTAATCTCGATAAGGGGGGACATATCAGCCAACAGTTTTCCTGATAAGTTAATTGAGGCAGCAAAATCCTTTGTTGCTGAAATAACTTTTTCTTCTAAATCTTGCTGTTGAACCTGAACCTGCACCTGCACCTCACTCAATAATCAACCTAATAAACGTATACTAGCGGTTATTTGTGATCGAATCATCGACATAGTTATGCAAATGAGAGAGTAGCTTTAGTTCGGCTCGTGATGCACGTTTGTGGGAGAAAGCTACCACCGCACCTTAACTTCCTTTCGTGCAGGTAGTGCCGATAAATCATGGACATAACACTTTTGGTATTCATGGCGCTTGGTAGCCTTAATGCCATGGCTCATGATTCAACGGTTAAGTACGGTATTGCGATATCTCACGATGGTGAGCAAATTGCGTATGGCAAAAGTGGGAGCGGGGATACGGCGCTGATCTTCATTCACGGTTGGAGCTTAGACAGTAGGCTCTGGCAAAACCAAGTGAGCGAGTTTTCAAAGCAGTATCAAGTGATCACTGTGGACTTAGCCGGACACGGTAACTCGTCGTTTAACCGCGAAGAATACACCATGGTCGCGTTTGTTGAAGACATCAAAGCGGTCATCGAAAAAGAACAACTCCAATTCGTCATCTTAGTTGGGCATTCCATGGCCGGTGCTGTGATTGCAGAAGCCGCTAAACTGATGCCAAAAAGAGTGAAAGTCATTATTGGTGTCGACACATCGCAAAATGTCGCACTAACGGTTTCACCAAGCGACCTAGATTCAATGAGCAAACAAAACAAAGTGGCAGATATATATGAGAATCGGCTAACAATCCCCTCCTAACCTCCCCCTTGGTTTACATCTCCAATCTCTTGTTGGTATTGGGAAAGGGGAGGAACTGAATACCGGTAGTAATGTGTGCTGAGATACATTGAGCGCCAAAGAATGTTCTCCCCCTCGTTCGTATATCGCAAGAGAACGGCTGACTTGATTTGAGGGGGAGCTAGTGGGGAGGTTGTTTATGCTGGTTTAGTTTTGACTACTTCACGACAACTTAAGAAATATAGCGAAGAGACTAAGAGGACCGCGCCACATAATATCCAGCTTGTGGATATACTGTAATGCTCGGAAATGACTCCAAAAGCTAAAGAAGCTAGCACTCCACCAGCGGTAACGGCGAAAGAGCTGATAGACAAAATGGTTGAGCGCATCTCATTTGGAGTACTGTCATTAAGTAATACCTGCTCAGAATTGTTACCCATTGTAAAAAGGAAGAAAAACGTCAAATACAGTAGAGCAAAGATCATGGTGTTGTGGGTGTTAGCAAGTAAGATCAGCGACAGGCTGGCAAGTGCGCGAGTGGCAAATATTAAAGCCTTGTGAGAACCGCCAAACACTTTTAATAGTGGAACGGACACGATTGACGATAAAGCGGCCGTCAAGAAATACAGTGCCGATATGATGCCAAACAGAGTCAAGTCTCTGGAGTGAACTCCCATTAATTTAGATAGGTAGGGTTGCCAGAGGTTTTCAACAGTACTCATTGCTGCGCCAAAGATAAGTGTTGCCTGAATCACTAATCTTAACGTCCAATGGTTTAAAGAGAAAGTAAGCGCCTTGATACTGGTTTGTACCGCGGTGGTGACGGTGTTTTTGTGGTGTTCTTTGATGCTTCTTTGCTCATGAGGAAGTAATAGCCATGTTAGCAACAGCAGGACAAGACTCGATACGCTGGCGATGAAAACATTGATGTCATATTCGTCAAATGACTCAAAATAAGAACTCACGATACTGTTGGGTAGAAACCCGCCGATAAGGGCTCCGGTCGCTAGCCCAGCCGTCACGCACACATTAACTTTTGCAATTGCAGTATGATACGAGCCTGCTCCTGCGCTATCAGAAAACGCATCATAAAACCATGCATCGAGAGTACCTGAGTAAACGGCTCTAGAAGCCCCCAACAATAAGGCGCTAATTAAAATACTGAACAAGCCATTTGCATAGAGTAGGTTTAGGCAGCCCAGTAGGGTGAGTATTAACGAGTACGAATATGTTTTTCTTCGTCCAATGGTGTCAGCAAGCCCACCGACTGGTATCTCTAATAGTGTTGTGCTTCCAATCCAAACAGCCATGACAATCCCAACTTGTGCTAGGTTGAGTCCCTTAGACTGAAAAATCAGAATGATGACAGGAATAAGCAGCCCGACTACTGTCCAGTGTAGGTATTGTTGTATGCCAAATCGCACAACTAACTCTTTTCGTTGCATCAATACGTTCCTTTGTTTATTGAAAGTGGCATCATCCTTTATTGATACTTAGGTGCAACTTGTGATTTAAAAGGGTAGCATTGTGATACTTTTGGTATCTCTATGTGAGGCGGTTTTAACGAAATGGACGAACAACTATCATTCGAAATTTGTAAGTTACTCAAAAGAGAGCTGAAAAGGTGCAATATTTCATATCGTGCACTTGCGGCGGAACTGGATATATCCGAAATCAGTATTAAGAGGTTACTTAACAGTTCTCAACCACTGTCCATTCAGAGGTTAGCCGCGATAGCTAACCTCACGGACATGCCGTTATCAAAGCTTCTTGCTGAGGCAGAAGAAAACATTGCTTCTATCCCCGTGTTCTCTAAACAACAAGATGACGCTTTTTTTGATAACCCAGCTCTTTTCTCGTTTTGGTCCGAGTTAGCAGAAGACATTACCGTTCAATGTATTCAACAAAAGCACAAGCTGAACGATGCTTCAGTGCACCTGTATCTTCGACAATTAGAAAATCTCAACCTTATCGAGATAGGTTCTAATAACAAGTACAAACTGCTCTTACCCAAAGAAACCGCGTTTGTAAAAGGGGCGAGATATCCCATTTATTTCAAATCTCAGGTGTTAAATGGTTTACAAGAACGCGTCATTAATTTGCCTGAATCTGATGATGATGCCTTTCTCACCAGCTTCAAAGCTGAGTTGACCAAAGATGAGTTTATCGAGATTAATAACATGTTAGATAACTGGCTGTTTAATAAGCTGCGAGAAAGACAAGCGTTTGATGGTCGAAGGTACGAAGAAGTGAAGCCTTATACATTTGGTTTTATGGGAGCTCAGGGGGAGTTCCATGGTCAGATGCCAGCAATAATGAATCTAGTCTAGATAGATTTGTTGATGAAGGGGACAGGAATCCATCATCCCATGTTTATCTTGGGTAAGTTTTGGTCTATCTATTTAAAGGGAAGCAAAAACGTCTAATGTCGACACCGTTATTCAAACATAGAGCCTTGATGCTTGGCATATATCGCTTATATTAGCGCCGACTGATCTTTCCTGTCACAAAATGGCTATAACTAACTGTCCCGGGGGAAGCCCTCATCCAGAAAAGAGGTGGAGGAGTGAGATGAAAGATGAAGTCATACTAGTGTCGAAAGATGATGTTGAAGTCGGTCACTGCGAAAAATTGAAAGCCCACATAGACGGGGAGTTGCATCGCGCTTTCTCATTGATGATCGCAAAGAAAACGGCCGATGGGTATGAATTTTTGCTTCAAAAACGTGCATGTGGGAAGTACCACAGTGGCGGCAAATGGAGTAACAGCTGCTGCTCTCACCCGCGTCCAGGTGAAGCCTTAGAAAGTGCGGTTCAGCGTCGTGCTGGGGAGGAGCTAGGCATCAGTCAGCCACTACGACTTATCTCTCTCGGATCATTCATTTACCAAGCACAACTCGAACACAACCTTACAGAGCATGAGCTCGACCATATTTTCTTAAGCTTTACCAATCAGCCCTTGTTGGCCCCAAACGAATCTGAAGTCAGCGAGGTTGAATGGTTTTCAATCGAGTCCATCCAGGAGATGCTTCACCAACAGCCTGAAGCGTTTACGGTGTGGTTCAACGACGTTTTTTTTAAAGTGGTCGAGTACCTTAAGGTGGAGTCAGAGAGCGCTGACTAGCGCCAATTTACAAATAAGATTTAACGCTGCATATCTTCCTTATTGGACTCAGTCTCTTTAAGCACAATTTCTTGAGATTTAACCATTTTTAGGAAGTAAGCATGTTGGGTTTGCGTTGAAGTAATGTGTGGTAAGACGGCAGTACACACTAGGACACGAGTTGTATTGAGAAAGTATTTACATTGGAAAATGCAGATAGCTATTCGCATGAGAATCTAAACCGGTTAACAGCTCTAACTTGCTCATTAAGGCCACATAATCTTCTCGATCCTTTTTGAATACATTATCAGCTTCCACTCAAACTGCTTTCGTTTGCTTTCTCCACTCAGTCTAAATCTCATTGTCAATAAATTTATGTTTCAAAGGTTTTCAGTTTGTTATTTTTGTGATCGTGTTTTAACATTTAATCGTAAGGTCTTGAGAAAAGCGAGGAATTCACGAGCAGTACTCGCGATAACCATAGCTAAAGTGAGATGAAAATTATGGAAATTAAACTAATAGCAGCAAAGCTCGGCGTGTGGAAATCTACATCTTTCAAATTAAACGTAATCGCAGTAAGCATGTTCGCTGCGTTTTTCTATTCAGGCAGTGCTAACGCCGCTGCAAACCTCCAACCAGATGACTTTGTAGGAATATCTTTTTGGTTAATCTCCATGGCGCTAATGGCGTCGACAGTGTTCTTCTTGTGGGAAACACAAGGGGTGACTGCAAAATGGAAAACGTCATTGACAGTATCCGCGCTCGTGACTCTCATCGCCGCGGTACACTACTTCTACATGAGAGATGTGTGGGTTGCGACAGGAGAAACTCCAACTGTTTACCGATACATTGATTGGCTCCTTACAGTGCCGCTTCTGATGATCGAATTTTATCTCATCCTGAGAGCAATCGGTGCGGCTTCACCGGGTATTTTCTGGCGCTTACTCATTGGTACGTTGGTCATGCTGATACCTGGTTTCATGGGCGAGGCGGGATATATCAACGTAGCTGTCGGGTTTGTGATAGGCATGCTTGGTTGGGCCTACATCCTGTACGAAATATTCTTCGGTGAGGCGGGTAAAGCTGCCACTAATCAAGCGAGTGACTCTGTAAAATTCGCTTACAATTTAATGCGCTGGATAGTCACTGTTGGTTGGGCAATTTATCCAATCGGCTATGTTCTGGGGTACATGATGGGGGCAGTAGATGAATCCTCTCTGAACTTGGTTTATAACCTCGCTGATGTAATTAACAAAATAGCTTTTGGTCTGCTCATTTGGTATGCAGCAACTTCTGAGAGCCAAAAGGAAGCATAATTAGTTAGTTAGAGAGCCGACATTGGTCGGCTCTCTCTAATTTCGCAGAGTTACCCCCACTCACATCAGCACACAGGTGGCACATATGAATAGCCCACTGAGATTGTCATTAGCAGATAAAAAAAAGAGCGTGCAAAGACAGTGCGAGCGCTTCCTGAACTCACAAGTAGCCGGCCATCAACCAGCCGACTATCATTTGAGAGCTGGTGGAAGCCGTACGAGAATGAAAATTTGTATCGGTGCTTCCCTCTCGTTGGGATTATCTGACAGCGATGCTGTTAGGCTCTCAGCATCGATAGAGTTGATGCACAATGCATCCCTAGTGCATGACGACATACAAGACCATGATCCAATGCGTCGAGGTATGGAAGCGGTGTGGTCTAAATTTGGGCACAACGTTGCTATATGTACAGGCGACTACCTAATCACTAAGGCCTTTGGCTCACTCGCGTCGGTGTCTTGTACTGGATCTTTGCCATTGCTGTTGGAGGAGATGCAACAAGCCGTTAGTGAAACGATCTATGGCCAGCTTGAAGACTTAACCACAGAGGAGGTGAAGTCAGCCAAGCAATACGAGCAGATCGCGGCGAAGAAAGCCGGTCCGCTACTTTATCTGCCGTTAGTCCTTCCACTCGTAGCATCCAATGAGAGCGTTTCAATTTCTATAGCCAAGCGTTCTGCAACCAACTTTGCCGTCGCTTACCAGATACTCGATGATTTGGATGACAGCGTGGATGATGATTCAAAGTCTCGACCAAACTTGCTCAACTTTTACAAGCAACACAACGATCCAACTACGGCGTTTAAGTTGACTGTCCAGCGCGCTCGTTATCTTCTGAAAAGTTGTGAAAGAGATTTTGGAAAACTCCCGAATGATTGCGCTGCCGGATTTTTGAATAAAACGGTATATTTACTCGGCGAGCTTGAGAGGCAAACGAATGAAAGCAGAAACCCATAAGCAGTCTACTCCAACCGCTGTAGTCATCGGTGCGGGTTTCGGCGGAATCGCTTCAGCCCTTAGGCTAAGAGCCAAAGGCTATGACGTGACGCTTATCGACAAAGGCGATCAGCTGGGAGGCCGCGCTCGGGTCTTTCATCGTGGTGGCTTCGTTTTTGACGCTGGACCTACAGTAATCACAGCTCCTTTTCTCATCGATGAACTTTTTCAGCTTTTTGGAGAGAATACGCAAGATTATGTGACTATCGTTCCTGTCTATCCTTGGTACCGTTTTTACTACCATGATGGCTCTACGTTTGACTATGGCGGCTCATTAAATCAAATCCTAGCGGAAATCGAGTCTATCTCCCCCGAAGATGTGGACGGATATAAGCGGTTGCTAAGTACATCGAGAGACATTTTTGACATCGGTTTCACCAAGCTTGCCGACGAGCCTTTCGACAAACCAATCTCCATGATCAAGCAGATTCCAAACCTAGTAAAACTTGGATGTTACAAGACGGTTTGGCAACTTGTCTCTGATCACCTGCAACATGAAAAGTTGAGACAAGCTTTCTCGATACAACCTCTATTAGTGGGCGGCAACCCATTTGACACAACCAGTATTTACAACTTAATACACTTTTTGGAACAAAAGTGGGGAGTGCATTTCGCTATCGGTGGTATGGGTGCTCTCGTCAAAGCGCTTGAACAGTTAATGCGAAGTAAAGGCATAAAGATCCGTTTAGGTGAAGAGGTTGAAGGTGTCATCGCTAAGGAAAAGAGAGTGACAGCCGTTGATCTTAAGGGGGGCAAAAGGATCCGGTGCGACATCGTTGTTTCCAACGCGGACCCGGCATATCTCTATAAGAAGATGGTGCCAAGAGATCAACAACGCTGGTCAGCCAAGGTAAAAGCCAAATATTCGAAGTTTTCAATGGGTCTATACGTTCTCTATTTCGGTACGACTAAACGGTTCTCAAACATCGCGCATCACACCATATGGTTAGGAAAGCGTTATGAAAGTCTTCTTGACGATATATTCAATCGCCAAGTACTCGCGGATGACTTTTCTCTGTATGTTCATCGACCAACGGCGACTGACCCAAGTATGGCGCCGGAGGGCTGCGACAGCTTTTATGTATTGGCACCAGTGCCGAACTTACAGTCGGGCGTAGATTGGGAAAAAACCAAGAACCAATACGGTGACCAGATCATTAAGGCACTTAATAATAGTATGATGCCGGGACTGTCAGATTGTGTTGTTGAACGCTTCTGCATGACTCCGAAAGATTTTGAGTGTAACTATAATAGTGTCCACGGTGCGGGCTTTTCAATCGCTCCAACACTCACTCAGTCGGCCTATTTCCGTTTTCACAACCGCGGTGAAGGCCCGGAAAACCTATTTGTGGTTGGTGCGGGTAGCCACCCAGGTGCAGGCTTACCAGGTGTACTTTGCTCGGCAAAAGTGTTGGATAAAATAGTTCCCTCTGTCGAACCGATGAATGCTAGCGGCTCTAACGTCTTTTGGTTGAGTGGCGATAGCCAGATAATACAGGATGTTGCCTCCCCAAAAACTAAAGAGGCGGATCAAGGAAGCGGGGGTTAATTATGAAAAATCCAGCGCTCCATAGCTTGGCAACTCATGGAAAGACATTCAAATTCGCAAGTCTTCTACTTAGCAAGTCACAGGTAGACCAAGCAGCGAGGCTCTATCAGTTCTGCCGTTGGGTTGACGACATAGCAGATGAAACACAGGACAAAAGCTTTGCTAAAGAGATGCTAGACAACGTGAAGCAACAAATCATTACCGGCAAACCACGTCATAAGATATCGGAAGAATTCCTAATATTATCCGGTGAATTAGGTATACCCATCAACCATGCACTTACCCTCATTGATGGTGTTTCTAGTGATTTGAATGAGGTTGCCTTTGTTACTCAGGATGAGCTCATCGAATACGCCTATAAAGTCGCTGGGGTTGTAGGGCTGATGATGTGTCCAATTCTCGACGCTAAGCCGCAAGGCACTGCCCATGCAATCGATCTTGGAATCGCTATGCAACTAACGAATATAGCGAGAGATGTGATGGAGGATGCTCAACTGGGGAGAAGATACTTGCCTCTTGAATGGTGTGGAGTCAGTACACATCAAATCGTCGAGGACTCAGACAAAACGGTTCGGGCACAGGTCATGCAGGCGATCAGACGTACACTCGCGCTGGCCGAGTGCTATTACCAAAGTGCGCGTCAAGGGTATCGTTACCTGCCATTGCAAAGTCGCAGAGCAATTGTTGTTGCAGAGGCTGTTTACCGAGAGATAGGAGTAAAACTTGAGCGGCAAGGTTTGCGGTATTGGCAAGGGAGGACCACAATTACGCTCGGGGGTAAATTGTGGTTAGCATCTTCCAATTTAATCTCTTTTAAAGTACGCGAGAAAGCCCCTCACAATCATGACTTGCACAAACCGTTGAGCAAGATAGTCGGTTTTGACAGGCTTGAGCGTAAATCGAATGGTCTTCCGCACCAATGACCGGCCAGTTGTGCCGTGTTCGTCAGTACCCCCTCAGTCGGAATATAAAGCTGATCTCGTGATGGTGGGGGTAGGACTCTCCTCTTGCTCGTTAGTACTAGCTCTGATTGAAGCCGGATATTCGGGCGAAATAGTAATGCTTGAGCAAGCCGATGTCGTGAATACTAATAAAACATGGTGTTATTGGAGTGACAAGCACATGCCTCGTTATCTATCTCCTCTTGTGAGTAAACGGTGGCGTCACTGGCTCGTTGCAGAGACAAAGCAATCTGTTGCTAACAACGAATATGGCTACCATTGCATCAAAGCGGCGGATTTTTTTGATTACTGCTTTAAACGTTTTGCCAATCACGGAAAAGTCACCATGCTTTTCAACAAAGCGGTGGATGATATTGCTGTGGGTACCAGCACGGTCACGGTCCGTTCCGATGATTTCAGCATCACCGCAACACATGGTTTCGACAGCCGTCCTCCACCGCTAACCAATGTTGGAAGAGGTAGCTTGCTCCAGTGTTTCACTGGCGCTTGGGTGAAGAGTTCAGAACCCATATTTTGCTCTCAAACCGCCCACTTAATGGCGGACATAAAAAACGTGGGTGGTGCCATTGAGTTTATTTACATTCTTCCTCTGAGTCGGAGAGAGGCGCTGATTGAAGTGACGCAATTCTCCCCGAATGCCAAATCATTACAACAGCTCAAACAAATGACGCTCGAGGTGCTAGATACTTTTGGCTTGAGTAGCGAAAATGTGACTGGTTGGGAGGGAGGGATCTTGCCGATGACAACCCACATTGACCCAACTATTGTCGAGCAAAAAGGCAGTAATACGAGCAACCAATGGCGAAACATAGGTATTAGAGGTAACTGTATCAGAGCGGCTACTGGGTACGCTTTCTCACAAATTCAACAAGATAGCCAACGCATAGCTCGCCAAATCACAGGGCAAAAAATTGCAACTTACGAAGAAAAGAAAATATCGTTGAACGCGAGGTTATACACTTGGTTAGATTCTATCTTTCTAATGGCTCTCACTCAGCGTCCTGAATTGGCACCTGAGGTATTCAAAAGAATGGCGAGGGGAACAACAGGTGAGCAGTTCGCGAGATTCATGACTGAGCGTGCTTCGGCGCTTGACCTTCTCAAGGTGATTGGCTCTATGCCCAAACGAGCCTTTGTTCGAGCAGCTTGGGAAACCATGATATGGAATCGACGATGAATCATCCCCAATCTCGGCTTTGGCCATTGTTTTGTGTTTATGCTGCCACTTTGGCATTCCTTAGTTTATGGACATCTCATGGAGACATGGCAGTGCTGGTGCTGATTGCGGTTTTTGGTATACCACACGGGGCCTTAGACGTACTCATGATGATGCGCCTTTCAAAAAATCTTAATGGTAGTGATGGCTTAAATGGACGAGTTCGACTTGGTCTGTATGCGTTGGCCTACTTGGTGGCCGTTTTTTTCTGTATGTTTTTATGGATGAAGGTACCAACGATGAGTTTGGTGCTACTGCTGATTCTCGCCGCTGGACACTTTGGGGAAGACTGGACTCCAATTGCTCGAAAAAGCAGAGTTTTTCTAGGGGTTGTAGTCGTGACACTACCTTCCATTTTCCACCCTAATGCCCTGAGCAGTTACTTCGTTGTTCTGGGGGTAGGTGAGTATCAAGCAAGCAACGTAGTAACTATGATGACTTTGGCATCTTTTCTATCGTGCATAGTGCTGATCACTCAGTTTACTAAGCACTCGATGGAGTTTCATCTTTGGGTAATAAGCCTTTTCATTGCCGCTGCGCTCTTACCAGTTCTCCAATACTTTTGTCTATATTTCTGTGCGTTGCATGCGCCGCTTCATACTCTAGACGTCAAGCAGATTAACCGATTGTCATGGAACCAAGTATTTAAAGCGGCGTTATTGCCGACTATTGGTACGGCACTCATCATGATTGCATTCTTTTACTGGCTTCCAGATAAAGGATTGTCTGCTCAACTTCTTAATACGGTTTTTATCACTTTGTTTGCGCTGACCGTTCCTCACCTTTTTCTCACCCGAGTTTATAATGGACTTGTACGAAAGCCTGAAATGATAGAACCAAACAAATAGTCATGAGAAGGAATATCACTCTGCTGATACCAGTTTAGTATTATAGGCAGGTACTTCACGATCGATTAGCCGTTTCGAGTCATATTAGGTATTTGCCCTAGCATCCCATCTTCGCGGAAATGAAATGTATCAAGTTGGGCTCTGGGTGTAGAGCTCGACTTTATTGAGCTGGTATGGAGTGCTTCGTCTTTTGTGCTAGCGGCGTAAAGTTGCCCAGAGAACGGAATTCTGGTGTCGTAATTTTCAAACAGGAAAGGTCTGCAGGGCGCATTTTAACTCGCCTTCAGGAGACATTAGCGGTAAGTACGTAATGACTCCTGCGCATTGAGCTCGCTGATAGGTTGAAGAAAGCAGTAAAATCATTGGAGTAGGGCGGTCTAACTGTTTGATAAAAAACCAAAGGTCTCCTGATACAGAGCCTTTAGTTAAGAAGAGGTTTAAGTTTTACTCAGGATTGAATAAAAGCCGTTTTCTAAAAGTTAAACATTAGCTAGCAATAAAAAAAATAATGATGGGAGGCCACTTCTTATTGTGCCGAGTATTAACGAGTAAAGACCAGATGGAGCATGTCACACAAGAGCAGATTAACTTAAGGGTTCTGTATCACTAAATTCTAATAATAAATATTTGCCCACTATTTGAGGACATTGTTTATTTTGGTGTTCATCTGTCATTTTACAGTCGCACAAATCATTAAATTCAGCGAAAGAAACTGGGGGCCCCAATATATCCGAGTTCTCATCCATCTTCACGCTCCTTAAAAAGTTATACTGCGTGACCAATGCACAGATACTAAAAGCGGAGCGCATGGTAAAAGCCTGAGGTGGTATGCTTTCACAATAAATACTGTTGGCTATTTGCTCATGCCATCGCTAATATCACATCTGTAAGGTTGTTATGAATATTGTTACCTATTGAGTGTAGACTAAACTTTTCCTGTTATCCTAACTATTAGGGAAAATATGCTTTTAATCTAGTATGTATAACCCACGAGAGACGTTAGGAGATGAATATCAGCACTTTATCATTTTAAAGAAAGCAAGTTCGTTGTGTTGTTTTATTTTATTGAGAACGTAACAAGTTCATCAGTGGCTGACTGACACTGCTGTACGCTCCATTACCGTTGACAGCTTACCGGTTGCTAAATTAGATTGTACTGAAGGTAACGTCAGTTCATTAATTAATGAGGTCAATTGCGCCATTGAACGGTTAAAACACTGTCTAATTTTGTAAAACTCATTCTTGGAGGGTTCAGCATTTATTAGCTCAATCTCACCTTTAGCAAAGCAATCTATGGCTACTGAGATATCGTCAACATTTTTTAGAATTGTTTTGCTGGCAAGAAAAAGAATAAGTGTTGAGATAAGCCAGCTGAAGCCTAAAGTGATTAAAGTCGATCGACATTACAACTTCTATGGCGTTAGAAGGCTTAGGTATTGCCTTACTTCCGATTACGCATGCTAGAGAGTATGTGTTAAGTGGTCAATTAATACCGTTGTTCCATAACTTATGGTTCGCAGTAAATCATCTCTATGCTTTCTTTAAGCCAGGTCTACATACTCCTAATCGTTTTAAGTGATTTATTAATGAGCTTGAAGGGTTTCGAAAGCAGTGGCAAAACGGACTCAGCTACACTTAAAAGATTGGATTAAAAGGGGGAGCGGGAAGTTGCTAGGTAAGTAAAACTAAGGCCTCGTGGTCACTTGGCCTCAGTTTTGAGAATTGTAGAGCTAGCATGCCTAAACTCGAATAGGTTGGCAACACGAGTAGTGCGAACCTTTGCTACTGACGCTTGATACCATTTGGCCCTATGTTTGGTACTAGCATTTTTTACGTCTGGTTAATAACAAAATGAATTCTGTCACTGTTTTGAGAATCCATTATTTTTTCTTTTGAGAGCCTTGA
Source organism: Pseudoalteromonas sp. G5_S1_14_S5 (assembly GCF_054968605.1). NCBI lineage: Bacteria > Pseudomonadati > Pseudomonadota > Gammaproteobacteria > Alteromonadales > Pseudoalteromonadaceae > Pseudoalteromonas > Pseudoalteromonas sp. G5_S1_14_S5. The sequence continues at coordinate 13,719 of NZ_JBQKUM010000099.1, forward strand.
ATTTTTTTTGCAATCCACTGATGCAAATGAAGCCCAGTTTGGCGCTTTAAGAGTAAATCTATCCCAACTAAAATTAACAGTCCTATTATTGTTCCCATAATCATCTCCACACTTGTTATCGTTTGTAATTCAATTGAATCAATACGTGTTAGTATTTTTAATCCATCGATTTCATCATTTCATCTATATCAAAGCCACCAAGTTCCTTTAGGTTATTCTTAATCTCCTCATCTATAGATAATTGACGTTCAACTTGTTTTAATTTTTTCTCAAGAAATTTTTCAACTTCTTGGGATACATTGAACATAAGCCCTTGTTCACGCGCTGCTTTTCTCGCTAGTTTAAGACGAGCATCCAAGTCTGAAGGGATTTTGATGTTCAGTGATACTTTGGATTGTTTTTTTTGCAATGACATGTTTGTTCTCACTTTTGACTTGAGAATACTATAAAGTTTTCTACCTTTTTAGCAAGAAAATTTTATAGTTTATCTCTGTCTGAATCAAAACAAACACCACATTAAGGCGAAAATATCTAATATTTATTGAGACTTAGTCCCATCTCAATGTTAGACGATATAGCCCAGCTTAGTGTGATCTACGTTAAATAAGTCGAGTCAGTGCAGCAAATTGACAGCTAAGATGATGTTTACACACCGCCAGATCCCGCAGTAAGAACCCCTACCAACAGTTGCGACTTCGCCAAGGTTTCTAATTCATGGTCACACATTGATTTAAACGTTTCATGCGCAATTTGGCTATTTTCTGCTTCTATAATGTCACCTATTGGCTCGAACTCTTGCTCAATAAGTTGAGCGTTTTCTCTCGCAAATGAG
>NZ_JBQKUM010000100.1:0-13826 GCF_054968605.1 Pseudoalteromonas sp. G5_S1_14_S5
TGGCCTGTGGCAGGATTCAAATCTATTGAAGAAGCAAGGAAGTGGATTGGCGATTTCACGTATTGGTATAACTTTGAACACAAGCACAGCGGAATTAAATATGTGACACCTCAGCAGAGACATATTGGTGAAGATCAAGATATCTTAGAGCAACGTAAGCTTGTTTATCGCAAAGCTCAAGCAACAAACCCAGAGCGCTGGAGTGGAAAAACTAGAGATTGGAGCTTTATTGACGAGGTATTCTTAAATCCAGAGAACAAAGCAGCCTAAGAAGTTATAAATATGTAAAAATGGCGACAACTTGCTTGAAAAACAGCGTTTCGGGATTATCCGATCACCCATTTCCGCTATCGCGAACTACTATGGCAAGGTGGGTTATCCAAGTCAGTGAGAAGTTCAAACCCCTCTATGCCGCCTTGAAAGAGCATCTACTCCAACAAGTGGTGGTTCAGGCGGATGAAACGCCGCTCAATGTCCTCAAAGAAGATAAACAGTGTTATATGTGGCTCTACTGCTCGGGCGCAGACTCGCCCGATGCTGCACTGCCGAATGTAAAGAATATCGCCTTGTATGACCATCAAAACAGTCGCGCGAGGGCATGCCCTGTTGACTTCTTGGGGAATTACGGTGGGTAACTGCAAACCGATGGCTATGGTGCCTATGATGGTGCTTAAAAAGCCACCAATGTTGGCTGCTTGGCGCATGCACGTCGTAAGCTCATGGATGCTAAGAAGCTTCAAGGTAAAGGTAAGTCAGACAAAGCAGCTAAAGCGCAGGCCAAAATCCAGAAGCCCTATGGGATAGAATCGCGCTTAAAAGGTGCGACTGCCGAAACACGAAAAGCAGAACATAAACTACATGCTAATCCGATATTGGATAAGCTTTACTAATGGATGACGACTCAACAAATGCTAGCGTATAGCCCGCTGGGTAAGGCGGTTAAGTATACGCACGGCCAATGGCCCAAGCTCAGTCGCTATATCGATGACGGTCATTTATCTATCGATAATAATCGTGATGAACGCGCAATTAAACCGCTGGTCATTGGCAGAAAAAATTGGCTCTTCTTGAACACACCAAATGGTGCTGAAGCGAGCGCGATGCTTTACAGCATTGTCGAGACTGCGAAAGCCAACGGCCTTATCCTCTACGACTACATGGTCAAGTGCATGAAAGAGCTCGCGAAAGCTGAGCCTGATATCGATGCGCTCCTACCTTGGAACTTCAAACATTAACAACATCGCCCCGTGGGTTCATGGGGCGCATACGGTTCATAGGGCGGATACAAAAATAAAAAACGGTAGGAAATAATATGTTTTAGTCGCCAAACAAAAACATACGCTAACTACCGTTTTCATGACTAATCATACTTTCTTAACTGCATTCTAAGACGGCTTTAAGGTAGCAAAGTCCACTCAGAATATAATAACAAAACCGTAACTGTTCACCCACGAGGTCTTGACACCAAAGTTCTGTGACCTAGTTAACTTGATCCCACATTGAACTTGAGTGATCTTTTCGTGGTGGCAATCTGGAGGTATGAATAAGAAAACATTACCTCCACCGCCTGATTTCGATTCGCCTGAAGAGGCGAAAGATATCATCCACTTTTTGTGGAATAAGTTGGCAGACCTTGAAGACCGGCTAAATCAAAATAGTCGAAACTCTTCTGTGCCATCATCACAGCAATCTTTGCACAACAAAGCCAAGAATACTTCACCTAATCGGAAGAAATCTGGAAAAAAGCAAGGAGCTCAACCCGGACATAAAGGCTATCGCCGACTACTTTATTCCGTAGAAGATAGTGCCTCGGTTGAGCAATACTTACCAAATAAAGCATGCCACTGCGGTGGTTGTGTTATTCCAAATCGAAAACCTTATAAACGACACCAAATCTTTGACTTACCTGATATCTCATACACACTTGTTGAACATCAGATATTCAAAGGCGAATGCTCTTGGTGTGGTGAGAAACATCAAGCAGAGCTTCCAGATTATGTGCCTGATGTTCAAATGGGCCCAAATCTGCATAGTTTCATCTCAATCCAAGCAACGCAGCATCATCAAAGTATAGGTAAAATACAGTCTATGCTGAGAGATGTTTTTCAGCTGAACTTCTCTACTGGGGCGATATCAGCAGCACAGGGGCGAGTGACTGAATATCTAGCTGATACTCATGTACAAATTCATGAAACCGTCAAAGCTTCTCAACTGATTATGGCTGATGAAACCTCACATCAACGTAATAATGATAAACGTTGGATGTGGGCTGTACTGAGCAATGACGTAGCCTTTTTCCAGATTAATAGCGGTAGAAATCAACATGCTGCCAAACGACTGCTCGGTGAGGCGGTCTCACACCTTTTAGTGACTGACCAATACTCAGCCCATAAATATATTGATGACTCCAAACGACAGTTATGCTGGGCACACATCTTGAGAAACGTTATAGCTATCGAGGAGAGTGTTTGCCCTGAGAATCAAAAAATAGGAGAAAAACTCGCATTAATCGCTCATAGCGTATTCAGGTGCCACCATCGATATATTGAGAGCAAAATTAGCGAAAACCAATATTATCGTCGACTCAGGCGATTAAGAAAAAGCTGGCTTCATTGGCTTAAACTGGGCAGTTATCAATGCTCTAAACGATATCGAGGTCGGTGCCGTAATCTCATCGCTGACGATGCTATGGTCTGGCGTTTTATGGATGACTCCGAATGTCCGTTAACAAATAACGCTGCAGAGCGAGTTCTCCGAAATTACATATTGATGAGAAAGTGCTGTTATGTCACTCGTTCATATCGAGGAGACCTATCCCGTGAGCGGATGTTCTCGCTTATCGAGACCGCTAAGCTTCAACAGATCTCCGCTTATAAATGGCTGCGTGAAATCGTCGAACATTATATGCGCAAAATGGGTTATCAAACGCCCTCGTTTTTATCGTAAACCGTCGTCAATAGCTCGCGGGTGAACAGTTACACAAAACCTTACAGTTACTGCTTATGTTAGTGTTAGCTTAATTTACTTATAAACAAGACCCTATGAGTCTCCATGCAAGATCAGATAAGGATGTATTCGTGCCAGGCTCATTTAGACCATGTGCGCCTTGTCCTGCATTTATTTCATAAAGATTATCGTTGTGATATCTCTGTGAACCATCGGTATAATTTGCCCAGCTTTCAGTAGCCGACCACGCAGTGACGTTATAGCAAATTGAGTTAGATGGATAAATATTCATCGACGTTGTACCTGAATTCATCCCTCCTGTTGACGGAATAACAGGTGGAACAAAGTTAGGATCGTCAGCCCCCATATCACCTGCTGCATCATTCAAGGTCGAACATTGAGCAGCATCGACATTATCGCCACACGTTGAAGAAAGTGATTCAATTTCAGCGACTGTGTAGGCACCATCTTCGGCAATGGTATGTCCTAAATGATGATTAACCGTATCAGCAATTAAGCCTTGATAGTCTTGTTCTACCGTCCAAACGAACACCCCTCGAAGATCGTTATTGACTGCGTATTTTGTTTTTAACGCCGCCGTTCTTGGAGTGTCAATGGAATGATAAACACCACTCACAGGATTGTAGTAATAATCAGTATTATTGTCCGCATCAGTGAACAGTTTGAAGTTATTCACCCCTTTCATATCAGGGCCTGCAACGTTAGCAAATAAATCATACCCTTCAAGAACCGTTGGTTCCCACGTACCAAACAGAACCGTATCAGATACACCCGTTGCGCTAAATGGTTCGCCATCAGTGACGATAGCACTCGCTTGTTTACCTCGAGAGTAATTGGCAATACCCAACATCATCCGAGACTTCTCAACCCCTATATTAACGAGAAGGTTAATGGCATTTTCTGCACTATTCGTCGCGACAGGGTCACCATTCGAGTCTACAGAATTAGGATCGACAGAGTCCCCAAACAAATTGGTTTGATGACCAAGGACTGTATCCCATGACCCCCAATAGTCGTAACTCATTAAAAATATTTTATCTAATAGCCCACCCGGGCCACCGAGAGCTAGGTAATTCGATTCGCCAACTAGATTAATGTATTTCTCTGTCGCACCTACGGCTGAAGACAGTTTCACTTGCGAGAAGCCGTTACTGTCTAGCAGATCACGCACTGCCCGCAATAAGGTCACAAAATTAGTGCCATCATCGGAGGTGTAACAACCAGAAGCATTACAGTCACCACCATGCCCTGGGAATTCCCAGTCAATATCAATGGTAGTAAATAGAGGCTCACCGTTGACTTTAAACTTATCGACAATTTCTAACACCGAGTCGGCGAAATTATTGATTAACGTGGGGTCAGCCGCCACACGATGGAAGGGTTCAGACAGCGTCCAGCCGCCAATACTCAGTGAGATATCTAATGAAGGATTTTGTTTTTTGAGGTCAACTAACTCACCAACCAAACCACGCGTGTTATCCGCATTTAACTCATTCCAGTTTGTCGCATTTATGCTGTTGTAAATACCATTCCAAGTGTATCCAGGATCAAATCGATTCGAATTTTGGAATGACCCCCAGAAGTCGAGAGAAACAATTTCTCCTTCTTTCTTATTGAGCGCAGTACAGTTTGCTTCGATCTTGTCTGCAGTGGTTGAGTTAGGGTTCGTTTTGTCGGACACAAAGGTGCCTTGGTCACCACAAATACCAAAGAAAGAATAGACTAACTCGGTATAGGCCGTTGCTCTCACATTGGCAAGCGCAAACTCACGACCATATTGGGCCCAATCAGAGACATAGCCCCCAAACTTAAGTTCATTAGTACGGGTAACACTCGATGCATTAACATTAGTAATCACTTCTGATACATTCTTGCCATTAATGCTTGCTACCGCAGTACAATAACCTGAGGTGCAGTCCGCAGGATTAGAAGGCGATGAAGTATTATCATCAGTACTGGTATCAGTCGTACTGGTATCAATTGGATCTGCAATCGGCACATTGATGGCATCCGCGATAACAGTAGCAATGGTTTTATCAGAGCCAGAGTTTGACGCGATGGCATTGAGGCCAGTATAAAGCTGTGCACATAAATTGTTATCGCCATCCTTAAATGGAATACCACAAGTTGTGTAGGCTGCAGAACGATCTGCAGGGACGGTACCATTGATGCCCAGCCCGTCTTGCATTGCGGTTACTATTCGGCCGTCATCTTGCTCGACAGTCCAAACGAACGTGCCGGCCAACCCAAGAATGTCTGCCAATTTTGCCTTCATGTAGGCTGTTCTTGGAGTATCAATAGAAATGTAGTCGCCGGTTACGTTATTGTAATAAGCGTCAGCATGGGCTTCAAAATCACTATAAAGAGCGAAATCGCCTCGTCCTTGTAAATCATTACCTGCGACATTGCGCCATAGGTCATAGCCTTCCATTACGCCGTTTTCAAAGGTACCTGCAGACGGATCTTTGGATGCTTTCGTACCACTTATGGCCCCTTGCTGATTGGTTGTTAAATCGTTCGATTTAAAGCCGCGACCATAATTAGCAATGCCCATCAATAAGCGATCACGCTTAAAACCTGCTTGCTCAAATGCTTGTATAGCTGCATTTACACTCCAGCGCATATCATTATCATTAGGTGCAGCGCCTGATAACGAAGTCGACGGCATCACGCTAGTTTGATGCCCTAGTTTTGTATCCCACGCACCAAAATAGTCGTAATTCATCATGTAGATGTAGTCGAGACACCCTTGGTCATAAATGGTTTTATAGTGCTCTCCGATATAACCAATAAACGTTGTCGTCGCCCCCACTGCACTCGAGACTTCGATATTATCACCCAGCCCTGATTTCACGGCACAAACTAAGTCTTTAAAATATTGACCATCATTTGTCGTGAATTTTCCTGAGGCGCCACCATGGCCAGGAAACTCCCAGTCAATATCAAATCCAGTAAAGCCGTATTCGGTTTGAAGTTCATTTAAAGAATTAACGAACGTTTGAATATTTTCTTGGCTCGCTGCCATACGATGAAATGGCTCAGACATGGTCCAACCACCGATGCTGGCAGAAATATTAATATTAGGGACTTTTTTCTTAATGTACTGTATCTGTTCAATCACTCCTTTGCTTTTACCATCGACATAAGGTTTGCTACTTTGACGAGAACTGACCGAAACACCAAAATCAGCCCAAGGGTCTAAAAATACAACCTCAAATTCTTTCTTACCCTGAGCTTGACACTCTGCTGCTATCGTACCAGCAAGCGATCCCTTATCCCCACAAATACCTAAAAAAGCAAAGACTAGTTTATTGTATGGAAAGGTACCCTCTGGAGTCAGTAAACGCTCAACATCAAAGCCACGACCATACACGCTCCAATCTGATAAATACCCAGCAACGACTTTGTTTTTAAAATCACTAGGAGCTGTAAATGTCATTGTTATTGGGGTTTTACTTTGAGTTAAGCCACTTCCCTTCACAACGGCAGAATGTATATCAGTTGTTGTGTTATCGACTACCGCTATATTTGTGGCTGCATCATCTTCTTCATTATCGACGGTACCATTATCTTCTACAATTTCAGCAATTTCCGTACCAATACTGTTGATGACTGAGAGATCTTCTGCCCCCGTTGTTACCTCGTTTGAAATCACCTGACAGGTATAATCGACACCATCAAGCGTGAGCACACAACCATCGTTTGAAATTTCACCGTAACTATTCTTACCTGTGATACTAGCCCCTATTGAATTTTCAACATCTGGACTTAGTGACCCGTTCCAGCTCTTATTGGTGACACTAATAAAAGATTGGCCATTTACATCTTGTAAGCCACCACCGTGGGACCACATAGAGATAGCAGTGACGTCAGCAGGTTTTTGAAAGGTTAAAGACCAAGAGGAGGCCGTTACAGGAGAGGCGAATTTAATCACACCATTAAAGCCGGTAGACCATGGTTCACCCGCTTTTTGCAATATAATATCTACCACCGTTTCATCTGTATTTGCAACTGGTTCTCCAGGAGAGCCACCTTGGTTAGATCCAGTAGCGTTGACATCATCTGTTATATCACCATCCTCAACAACTTCTTCACTATTGAGATCAATTACAAATGAGCTATCACTGACGTAATCAGATATGGTGTCGTCATATTTGATGATGCAGCTTTCTCCTTTGTAGCGACAGCGGGTCAAATCGTTAACTTCCGTTGGCGTACCTTTACCATTAAACCCAATAACTCTATACTCATCTGGTTGCAAAGTTTGCGAATACTTATGGAACTTAAAGGTGTATTTAGTTTTTCCGCTTTTGAGAACTTTCTTCTTAAGGTTGGCTCCCCAAGCACCTTCAACACTCAGTGTATCCGAAATCATTGATAATGATTTATTCGCTACATCCAATGGGCCATCTGAAAGGTTAATAAGTTTTATTTTGCCGTTGTAGCCAGCCCAAGCATCACCAGGCTGCCCCCACGCACCATCATAAGAAAAGAGCACAACAATCGGGCCAGCTTCTTTGATGCCTGCAGTAAAATCAAAGTTTTCTGGAGGCGTTTCTTTTAAATCGTTAAGTCCGGAGGCCGTTTGATTAAGTTGTTCTTCTAATGTGTCGTCAATAATGAATTCTGTCGATATTCCCTGCGCGGCCACAGCTTGTTCAACGGAATTACTGGCAAAATCCATCGAACAATTTAACTCATCACAATTAAATGCAACCGCCTCTATAAGTTCATCATGACCACTAGATTCAACGGGAAAATGGCCAAATAAAAGAGAATCAGCTTCAAGACTAATACCTAATGAATCACTAATAGGTTGAAGCATCGCAACAACGCCACTCGTGACATTGTTGTACTCTTGTCTTATTGAATCTAAGTCTGATAGCGAATCATTATTGAGAATACTTTTGGCAATGAGGTCGGTGTAAGGTGTTATCTTTATTGGTTTATCAAAATCTTGCGCAAAGATTACTGCCTCTAAAATTACAGTATCAGAGGCTTCTAATTCTACAATTTGAGCCAATAAAATCTCTGAATTCAAGTCGTCGGGAATGTCAATATCAAAACGACTTAAAATATCCAATTCAACTGTATCAACTACGGTTCGTTGAGATTTATTATTTAAATCAAGCTCAAAAAGCGTAAGTTGATGTCCTGTTAAACCAGCACCAATAGCAGCAGTACCCGTGACTTGAGTCTCCGCTACATCCGCATCCACTCCCGCTACACTATCTGATAATTCATTTGTATCAGAGCATGATAATGTGAAGAGTATAAAAAAGGATGTTAGTAAATGACTGAATTTCATAAGTTTATATCCATATTCCACTTGAGAGTTCAGGGTGTGAAAATCATTTGTAAACCACTATTGATATTATTGTTATCAAATTATTGTAGTGTTTTAAACTTAACATCGCAAATTGAATAGAAAATAAAACCATACCAATCCCTGTTAATTTTAATTTTAGTCATTAATTCAATTGCTTATTGGAGAATACACATCAGAAAATAAACTTCGCCCTACCTGAGCTTCGATCGTTCTGTGTTTCGCCAACTGAAAAGGTATATTTTGTTGACACAATGAGTAAATTATACAAATCTACTATAAGGAAGGTTTGAAAATAAAAAATACGCTGTCTTTTCAATGAGCTTATTTTCATATTATTCTTTTCAATAGATGATGTTTAATTAGGTGGATATGTTTATGATTTTTATCGATATAATTTTTAAATTATATTCTAATTATCTTAGTTATAAACTCAGATTATTGTCGGCACAGTTTTTACTGTTAATGACAATAGTTTCACCTACTTACGCAGCAGACTCTGACGGTGATGGCTTCAGTGATAAACTTGAAAGCATTTTAACATCGGATTTAACACCCGGTGCCGACGACAATGGGTTATTTACTGTCGATACCAATGGCGACAATATTGCTGATATATGGCTTAAGATTAAGAATAATCCTGATGCGCTTGCTGCTTACATTCAGGGAACAACTTTTGACACTGTTGCGGAGGGCGATAGGGAAGCGATATGGAAAGATTTTATTGCTATTGGATCAAGCGAAACATTCACTTTACAAAACCTAACGCCTTCTAATAAAGCATCATTTTTATTTATCATCAACTTAGAAGAGTTTGACCCGAACCAGTACACAGATTTATACGATCTACACTTACTCAGATCTATTCCTGATTTGCAGAATGACTCACATAACTCATTTCTTTTAATGTCAGAAGGCACAGGTGCGTCTTTGCGCCAAATATCACCACCCGGTGGCCAATGGGATAACTCATCAACCAACCAAACTTACGTAAACAACGTCGACTTCACCAATGCATCACCCATAACCAGTACAACTAATTTTAGGATGTTTTACTTATCGTACGATGGTTTTAAACAGTTTGATATATATACTTCGACTAACTTTCAAAATTCAATCAATTTTGACGACTTCAGTTTTGGCGGTGATGACCAATTGCTAGTTGGTCTGAATGCCAGAGATACAACTACAACTAGCATTAACAACCGTTTTGATAATTTGTTATCCGGTGTGTATGGCTTTCAAGCTTTTAGAAAAAAGTTAACCCAAACAGAACGGGATGCTTTTTTTAGTAGATTTGACACTACAAGTGCAGATATCGACAACGATGGAGTTCCGAATCTATTTGACTTAGTAAGTACGGTATCGACAGTTCAAAACATGTCAAACCCTGTCATTATTGATAATGTTAAAAATGAGGTTAACCCAAACTTAACTCTTACTGCCCTTAGCAACAATCTTACTCAGGCGACAATCGAGATTATTGGTTCACAAACGGGAGATGTATTATCTATTGATGACAGTGCAATCAGCGGCGCCAATTCTAGTTTTAGTAGCAATACGCTCACCATTAATGGCATTGGCAACGCTAGTGATTATCAAACTGCTTTGAGAACACTAGAGTTTACTCGTACAGACAGCGCTGAAAGCCGACTCATTACATTGAAAATCTCGCTGACGGACAGCAATAGTGCTCAAAACATCCAAACGTTTGACGTCAGCGTTTACACACCTTTTGGCAACTTAAAAGCCCAACTCAATGAAACTAACTCAGTGTACATTAGTGCTTCGCCATTTAGCGGCCAATCAAGGCTGTATTTCATTGAGCCAGATGATAGCCATTATCAAGCTATGGGGTTTAGTCATTCCGCTATTGATGGCTATTACGATAAAAATCATGCGGATGAGTGGATAAGAAATACGTTGTCCATGCTTAGGCAAGATAGGGATATCATTTCTGCATATACGTTGTCGGAATTCCAAGATTATATAGGATATGACACCGATGGTGATAAATTGCCTAGACATAGTGATTTAGGAAGTATAAATAATCCTAATAATTATGATGATTTATACAATCTTAAAAATGATTACATTCTGCACCCTTTTCCTGCTCGCACTGACCTTTCATCATGTACTGGCAGCAGTAATGATTGCAAAGATAGCCAATTGTTAAAGCTGTCTTATACTTTTACGAGTGCAGGTCAAACCGAGCAAGTCGAAACTTTTCTATCATTACCAGGTAATCGGACATCATCCTCTCGCTATACCAACTGGATTGGTACTCAGTTAGACTCGCTCAGTAACGACTTGGTTGCACACAAGTTCAATGCGACCGATCCTGATGATATTTCAGAGAGCATGGTAAATGGCTCCGGTAGTCTAAATGCAGTGAGTGCTATCAATGGCGCATCCCTAAAAGTCACAGAATTAATACATATTGACGAGTGGAACGCTGTAAAAGATTACTTCGTTAACAACTCAGGCAGCAAACCGAGCTTTTCAGATTACAATGCAATAGGTTACAGCGCTATTGATGCCGATAATGCCGATGAATTAACTCATCGAATATCCAATTTAGCAAATATAGCAGCACCGTCTGAGGGTGGGCATAACTACCCCAACATCGAAGCAGTCGCGTCCACTTACAATAAAATCATGGCATATATTGACGACAATACCAGCGACAAGCCGACGGAATCAGAATGGCAAGATGTCGGTTTTGAAGGTGTAACGTCCAGTAATTTAACGACATTTGAAAACCTAGTAACCACCATAGGAATAGTTGATACAATTGAAGCTCTACGTACCACAATTAATGCTAATACCTTATCGACAGATGATAATGATAACGATGATGTCGCTAGCTATCTCGATGACGACGATAACAATCCATATACTGATTATGATGGTGATGGATTTAACGACCTACTAGAAAAAAGCCTAACGGCTCTGGATCCTCTTGTGGATAACAGTGACGAATGGACCAACGATAGTGACGGTGACCATATTGCCGATATTTATAACGAGTTACAGTCCCCCTCCACTCGTTGGCCTATGTCGCACTGGTTAGCTGGTCAGGTCTCTTTCCAAGACTCAAGTATCACATCCGATCGTATTTATAAGCGAGGTTTTACCCCTAATTATGGCGGCACTACCGCCCCAAACACTGTAGACCTGACATTCTTACGCAATCGTGATGCCCATTATCAGTTCGTTGCCTATGCAGAGCATATTCCTGAAGTAAGATCGACTAAACTATTTAGCAGCAAAACTCTTTGTCAATCTGATGAAACCTGCTTAAGTGGTCTAAATGAAGATTATGGTACCGGCGAAATTAATCTCAGATTAGATCATAATCGACTCAATAAAGTGTATCTCAGATACGGTAATTCAGACCCAAACATATCTGCTTCGTTACAAGCATTTAGCCCGGTAGAGAATGCCCCCTCTAACAAGTTTGTACTGGTGTCGCTCAATTGGGAAGAAAGTAGCAAAACCTATAAGCTCTACCTCGATGGGCAGTATCAAGGCAGTGTGACTCATTCAAGGTTCGAATCTATACATGATCGAAACACAGAGATTGGCATAGTGGGCCTTTCCCAAAACGCTTATGCTGAGATGAACCCTGCTATTTTTGACAACACGCAAACTGGTATTTATGGATTTTCAGCTATCGCCAGTGATCTTGACCAAACGTTTGTTTCTACTCAAGCAGCACGATTTTTAGACGCTGTAGCGGATGTTGATCACGATGGCGTTTGGGATAAATTCGATCTGGATATCGACCAAGATGGTGTAGCTAACTCGGATGAATTAAGTCAAGACAATCAGAGTGATCCGTTTTCAGACACCGAGACTCGTGGGATTTCTGATTTACTCAAACTTGCTATCACCGATTACTATGATACTCAAAATCAGTCCGCTCCAAATATTGGCAACACATTGCTATCAGATTCTGATGGCAACTATATTGCGGACTTGTGGGATCACATCAAAGATGATGGTCGTTCTCGTGCTGCGTGGGCGATAGAAAATTGGGCTAACTTAGCTACACCAACATCAGTCGCGGATAAAATTGTTCAGCATCACCCGTATTTTATTCCGATAGCGCTACTCAATGATCCAAACAGCCCCTCTCCTGTGACGATGGACTTGAGCAATATCGGAGATGGCGATGCGTCTTTTGAGATCATCACTTATATCGAGGACTCAAGTTTATGGGGAGCGGTGAGCTTATTTGGGGTCGATTTAGAGCTTGGCGGTGGACAGCTTACGAATACGCAGTCTACTGGCCAGCGATTTATGCTCAGCAATGGTCATCAAGATAAACAGCTTGGTTTTGAGCTTCAATCCAAAAATGGCGTAAGTGGTGAAACCGGCGCTAATGGCTTTACTCGAATAAAAATGGATTTCTCTCCATCAGGTAACGAAGTACCAGCCATACGTGATGGTCATGTACAGCATTTAGCCTTAATTTACACCCAAAATACTTACAGCTATGCTCTTTATATTGATGGTGTTCTAACCGCAACGATTAGCAATACAACGAATAATAGAGATATTGATTTCATCAGCGCCATAAAAGCCAGTAACAGCCAGATTGGACTGCGTGTTGAAAGCTCATCAACAGGTGGATTAGTTAGCACCTCACCGAATGATGGTATTTATGGTTTTGCCGCTTACTCTGGCGCATTAACTCAACAAGAAATTCAACAACGTGCGGCGGCGGTGGCACAACGGGCAGAAAATAGTGATGATGATAGCGCGTATGACAGTTTGGATGACAACACTAGCCTATCCGTTGCCAGCTTTAGCCAAACCAATTACACCTACAGCGAAAACCAAGGCTTATTATCACTCGACAGCTTAGCAACAATTAACGACAACGAAGATACACCATTAGCCAGCTTAACCATCGAACTCATTGACTATGACGCTACCCAAGATTCAATTAATCTTGCTTCTATCATCGGCTTAAACATCAACAATTCTGCCGGTGTGATCACTGTGACACCAAGTACCGGAAGCACTGCAAATCGTAGCCTTTTTGAAAATGCTTTGCGGTCATTGAGCTACGAAAACAGTTCTGAAAATCCAATTACGACATCACGCACCATCCGAGTAACGACCAATGATACTGATCGCGATAACATCACTAATATCTCTTTAACCGTGACTTCCATCAATGATTTGCCTATCGCCAATAACAGTGATGTCACCGTAACAGAAGATACGCCCTATACCTTCACCATCGACGATTTTGGTTACAGTGATGTAGATTCGAGTGAGTACGGTGCCATTATCATTGCAACACTTCCAAGTGACGGCACCTTATTAGATAGCTCGAACACCGCCATTTCTCCGGGACAAGTAATATCACGCGCCGATGTGGCGAGCCTGCAATATGAACCACAAACCGATTCGACCGTAGACGATGCATTTACATTTAACGTCCGCGATGACGACGGTGGTGAATCCATCACCGCCGCTACCATGACCATCACACTCTCTGCGGTCAATGATGCGCCGG
>NZ_JBQKUM010000101.1:0-13421 GCF_054968605.1 Pseudoalteromonas sp. G5_S1_14_S5
TAGTAACCCTTTGAAGTTCGTGGTTTATTGTTATGCCTGACTAAACTATAATGGTATTAATATTGAATTCTGTTAATTGCTGCAGATCATCAACAGGAAAGTATATGTCAGACAATAATCAAGCGCTAAAAGATGCTGGTCTTAAAGTGACCCTCCCAAGGCTCAAAATTTTAGAAGTATTACAACAACCAGACTGCCAACATATTAGTGCTGAAGATTTATATAAAAAGCTGATCGACTTAGGTGAAGAGATCGGGCTTGCGACCGTTTATCGAGTATTAAACCAATTCGATGACGCTGGCATTGTAACTCGCCACCATTTTGAAGGCGGTAAGTCTGTATTCGAGCTTTCAACACAGCACCATCACGATCACTTAGTATGTCTAGATTGTGGCGAAGTTATCGAGTTCTCTGATGACATCATCGAAGAGAGACAAAAAGAGATAGCAAAGCGTTACAACGTTCAGCTAACGAACCACAGTTTATACCTTTACGGTAAAAGCATGACGGGTGATTGCAAAGGTAACCCAGACGCACACAAACCGAAGAAGTAAAAAAACGTTGGCCTCGGCCAGCGTTTTTTATTTGTAGCGATCATAAATACCGATCTAACCGTCATAACAGATAGAGATAATTTTGATGTATTCGATTTTGTCTCACGCCGCTAAAACCTAACCTTTGTAACTAAAGAGGGTGGCTCAGAGAACGCTCAAACACTTTGCTACTACGTTTATACCGCAGAGGGTCACCACAGAAATCCAGACAGAGCGGAATATGTGTTTTGGTACAACTCCCGCACTGGAGAAATCACCAATTCTAGACCTGAAGATATATATTTGATGCTACATTACTAGCAACCGAAATTTCCCCCCTATAAGCAGTATATACAGTCACAAAAAAACCGGCACTAGGCCGGTTTTTATTAGATAGCTTGTTAGCGTTAGCAATTATGCTTCAGCTTTACCCCAAGTATCACGCAGGCCAACCGTGCGGTTGAATACCAACGCATCTGCTTTAGAGTCTTTTGAATCTACACAGAAGTAACCTGTACGCTCAAATTGGAAACCTTGCTCTGCAGCGGCTTCCGCTAGGCTAGGCTCAACAAAACCGTTCAACTTAACCAGAGACTCTGGGTTGATCGTTGCAGCGAAGTCATCCGCAGCAGCAGGGTTTGCCACAGTAAATAGACGATCGTATAGACGAATCTCAGCTGGTAGTGCTTTATCAGCTGATACCCAGTGAATAACACCCTTCACTTTGCGACCATCTGCTGGGTTCTTACCAAGCGTTTCGTCATCGTAAGAACAGAAGATAGTTGTAATGTTGTCTTCTGTATCTTTCTCGATACGCTCTGCTTTAATTACGTAAGCACCACGTAGACGAACTTCTTTACCTAGAACCAAACGCTTGTACTTCTTGTTTGCTTCTTCACGGAAGTCATCACGCTCGATCCAAACTTCACGAGTAAACGGTACTTCACGAGTGCCCATTTCAGGTTTGTTCGGGTGGTTAGCAACCGTTAGTGTTTCTACTTTGTCTGCATCGTAGTTTTCAATCACGATCTTAACCGGATCTAGAACAGCCATTGCACGTGGTGCATTTTCGTTTAAATCATCACGGATACAAGACTCAAGTGAACCGAACTCAATCATGTTCTCTTGTTTAGTCACACCGATACGCTTACAGAATTCACGAATAGACGCAGAAGTGAAACCACGACGACGTAAACCAGAGATGGTTGGCATACGTGGGTCATCCCAACCTTGAACTAGGTTTTCAACCACAAGTTGGTTTAGCTTACGCTTAGACATCACTGTGTATTCAAGATTCAGACGGCTGAACTCGTACTGGCGAGGTTGGCAATCGATCGTAATGTTATCTAGAACCCAGTCGTACAAACGACGGTTATCTTGGAATTCAAGAGTACAGATAGAGTGCGTAATACCTTCAAGCGCATCAGAGATACAGTGAGTGAAATCGTACATTGGGTAAATGCACCATTTGTCACCTGTCTGATGGTGGTGAGCAAAACGAACACGGTAGATAACCGGATCGCGCATTACCATGAATGACGAACTCATGTCGATCTTAGCACGTAGACACGCTTTACCTTCTTCAAAGCCACCGTCACGCATTTTTTCAAATAGCGCTAAATTTTCTTCAGGGCTGCGGTCGCGGTATGGGCTTGCTTTACCTGGCTCTTTTAGCGTGCCACGGTATTCGCGGATCTGCTCAGGACTTAGCTCGTCAACGTACGCTAAGCCTTTATTAATTAATTCCACAGCATAAGCGTAAAGCGTATCGAAGTAGTTTGATGAGTAACAAATGTCACCAGACCATTCGAAGCCTAACCAGCTTACATCATTCTTAATTGACTCAACGTATTCAACGTCTTCTTTTTCAGGGTTTGTATCATCGAAACGAAGATTACATTGTCCCTGGTAGTCCTGAGCAATACCAAAATTCAAGCAAATAGATTTAGCGTGACCGATGTGCAGGTAACCATTTGGCTCCGGCGGGAAACGAGTATGCACGCTACTGTGTGTACCATCCGCTAAATCTTTATCAATAATTTGGCGAATGAAATTCGATGGACGAGCCTCAGCTTCACTCATCTATAGCACCTCTATATATTCAGTATTGTCAGAGAAAGTTATCTTCCCTCTCCTAGCAAAACGCCACTTTTAGCGCTAACCCTAGGTAGAAAGATCATTGTTGCTAATCATCCACAATTCTTAGCCTTTGCACAATAAGAACCATCAGTTAATTGCGATTATTTCTGCTATTCGATGAAGAATAGAACGAACCTTCTCACTTGTCCTCAAGATGCAGATACAAAAAAGCCCCCCAGATGGGAGGCTTTCAATTTGACACTTACTTGAGAGTATTAATTACTGCTCAGTTAGGTACTTCCTTACTATGGAAGTTTTACATCAGATAGGTCTTCACCTGCACCGATAGCTTTCATTTCGCCAGCTACGATTTCAGCAAGAGGGCCTAGGATAACTTGTAGGTTGTTTTCACCTAGCTTAACAACACCTTTAGCACCTAGTTTCTTAAGAACTGCTTCGTCAGCAACAGAGCGGTCTTTAAGAGTTAGACGTAGACGTGTGATACAAGCGTCGATTGAGGTTAGGTTCTCATGACCACCTAGAGCTTTTAGGTATTGACGTGCAAGGTCGCCTTTTGGAGCCTCGCCAGCTGGAGTCGCTGCAGCTTCATCATCTTCACGACCAGGCGATTTCAGGTTGAAAGCTCGGATTGCGAAAGAGAAAGTGAAGAAGTATAGAGCACCGAAGCCAAGGCCGATTGCTAGAAGTACTAGAGGTTTAGTTGCTAGACCCCAGTTCAATACGAAGTCGATAAGACCAGCAGAGAAACCAAAACCGTGCAAAGTACCAAACATGTTAGCAACAACTAGAGACAGACCAGTGAATACAGCGTGCATTGCGTATAGAGCAGGAGCTAGGAATACGAACATGAATTCTAGCGGCTCTGTGATACCTGTTAGGAATGAACAGAATGCTACCGAGAATAGTGCACCACCAACTTGGCTACGTTTTTCAGCAGGAGCTGCTAGGTACATTGCAAGTGCAGCACCAGGTAGACCGAACATCATTACAGGGAAGAAACCGTTCATGAATACGCCAGCGCCTTTATCGCCACCGAAGAAACGGTGTAGGTCGCCAGATTTAACAGTGTCAGTTACTTCTTTAACAACAGTAGTGATTTCTGGAGTTACAGAGTTAGCGAATGTGAATGTGTGCTCTTGGCCAACAACTAGAGTTTTAGCTAGTGATGGGTCAACACAAAGTTGAGTGATGTTAGCGAATGCGCCTTGACCAGCAACGATGACTTCTTGACATGTACCCATACCGAACCAGAAATACGAGTTCAATACGTGGTGTAGACCTACAGGGATAAGTGCACGGTTAAGAGTACCGTAAACAAATTGACCGATAGCGCCAGACGTTGATACTGCGTGAGCCAGTGCGTCTAGACCAGATTGAACACTAGGCCAAACCACACCAGACACAGCACCTGCAACAAGTGCAAATAGACCAGCCATGATTGGTACTAAACGTTTACCAGCGAAGAATGCAAGCCACTCAGGAAGGCGAGTAGCATGGAAAGCGTTGTAAGAGTGACCTGCGATGATACCTGCGAAGATACCGCCGAAGAAAGACATGTTAACGTCAGCGTTAATTGTTGTTGCTGTCGCTGTTAGAACGAAGTAAGCAACTGCACCAGCAAGACCAGCTGCGCCGTTACCATCTTTAGAAAGACCAATCGCGATACCTAGACCAAATAGCAATGGTAGGTTACTGAAGATAGCACCACCGGCTTGCGCCATAAATGGAATATCAAGTAGATCGCCTTGACCTAAACGTAATAGAAGCGCCGCAATCGGAAGCGTTGCGATAGGTAGCATTAACGCCTTACCTAGCTTCTGTGCATATCCTAGAATATTCACCAGTTGTTTCCCCCTATAGGATTTTTTAGAATTCGTTTGAGAAACTTATTTTAGCCGCTCAATTTAGTCCTATTCAGTGTATTCAATTAATTTTGCCCCGCAAATTAAAACCTTACCATTTGTGATCGTAATCACCAGTTTTCACCAAATCCAGAGGTTTTTGCTAGCGAGATCATAAAACTTATTTTATCATTCAAAAAAATGGGCATTTATAGATAAAATCCAAATCTAACTATTGGGTCAAAAGTGAGTCACTTTCGGTATTAAAAGCTAGCTAACTTACTGATATTTTTAATCCAAACTCATAAAAACAATGAATTGTTCACATATTTTTCAAACACTTAAAATTGCTTCCCACTTTGAAGCTGTTTACCCATAAAAGTTAAATCGTTACGTAAATGATGCTCGAAAACTAAGTCAACATTTAGGTAACGAACGAATTTAAAAGATCTGACGAAATAAGGATTAGCTGACTATGTACGCGCTAAGTAACTGTAAAATTTACACTGGTAGTGATGTTCTAACCGATCATGCAGTAGTAATCGAAAACGAACTGATCAAAAAAGTCTGCCCTATCTCTGAATTACCAGAAGGTATCGAGGTTCGTGACCTAGAAGGTGCAAACCTAAGCCCGGGTTTCATTGACTTACAACTGAATGGTTGTGGTGGCGTGATGCTTAACGATGAAATCACTGCAGAAACAATGCAGATCATGCACAAAGCAAACCTAAAATCAGGCTGTACTAGCTTCTTGCCTACTCTGATTACTTCTTCAGATGAAGACATGCGCGCAGTTATTACGGCTGCTCGTGAATACCATAACCAATACCAGAACCAATCTTTAGGTCTTCACCTTGAAGGTCCATACCTAAACGTTGCGAAAAAAGGCATTCACAGCGTTGAGCATATTCGTAAATCTGACAGCGAGATGATTGAGCTTATCTGTGAGAACAGTGACCTTGTTGCGAAAGTAACACTGGCGCCTGAGCTGAACGACCCAGAGCATATCGAACGTCTGCACAAAGCTGGTGTTGTCGTTTCTATCGGTCACACCAACGCAACTTATGCAGAAGCACGCCAAGGTTTCGAATCTGGCATAACATTCGCAACGCACCTATTCAATGCAATGACACCTATGGTTGGCCGAGAACCTGGTGTGGTTGGCGCTATCTACGATACACCAGAGGTGTACGCAGGCATCATCGCCGACGGCTTTCACGTTGATTACGCAAACATCAGAATTGCGCATAAAATCAAGGGAGAAAAGTTGGTATTAGTGACGGATGCCACAGCTCCCGCAGGTGCTGACATGGAATACTTTATTTTTGTCGGTAAGAAAGTATATTACCGAGATGGTAAGTGTGTTGATGAAAACGGCACACTGGGCGGCTCAGCTCTGACTATGATTGAAGCAGTTCAGAACACAGTTGAGCACGCTGGTATCGCTTTAGACGAAGCTCTTCGCATGGCTACACTATACCCAGCTACTGCTATCGGTGTAGAAAGCAAGCTAGGTCGAATCAAAAAAGGCATGGTTGCAAACCTAGCTGTATTTGACCGAGACTTTAACGTTAAAGCGACTGTTGTTAATGGACAATACGAGCACAATTAAGTATGAATGGCGGACAAATAGGTAACGTAGACTTAGTTAAACAACTAAACAGTGCGGCGGTATACCGACTGATAGACCAACAAGGGCCTATCAGTCGTATACAAGTGGCTGATGTAAGCCAGCTCGCACCGGCAAGTGTTACAAAAATTACCCGCCAACTATTAGAGCGTGGCCTGATTAAAGAGGTCGCACAGCAAGCGTCTACTGGCGGTAGACGCGCTATCTCTCTCACCACAGAAGTAGAGCCTTTTCACTCTATCGCTGTGCGCTTAGGTCGAGACTATATTCAAGTTAGCCTTCATGATCTTGGTGGTCGTGAATTGGCTTTCCAACAGCAAGACCTTAACTATTCAGATCAGTCAGACCTTACTCAAGGCTTGGTCAATACACTCAAGGCCTTCATCGCAGAGCACCAACCGAAAATCGATCAGCTGATTGCGATTGGCGTGACCCTTCCAGGCTTAGTTAACCCGACGACGGGTGTCGTTGAGTACATGCCAAATACAGACATCGATAACCTTGCATTAAGTGACATTATTCGCGACACATTCCATGTCGCTTGTTTTGTTGGCAACGATGTTCGCGGAATGGCACTAGCTGAACACTACTTTGGCGCAAGCCAAGACAGCCAAGATTCTATCTTAGTGAGTGTTCACCGCGGTACAGGCGCAGGTATTATCGTTAATGGTCAGGTTTTCTTGGGTCATAACCGCAACGTCGGTGAAATCGGTCATATCCAAATCGATCCACTTGGTGAACAGTGCCAATGTGGTAACTTTGGTTGTCTTGAAACGGTAGCGGCAAACCCTGCGATTGTAGAACGCGTGCAAAAACTGATTAAACAAGGCTATGAGTCTTCTTTAAACGAGCTTGAGCGTATTACTATTCAAGACGTTTGCGACCATGCAATGAATGGCGACGAATTAGCTAAGCAGAGCTTGGTTCGAGTAGGAAACCAGTTAGGTAAAGCGATCGCGATGACGATCAACCTATTTAACCCTCAAAAAGTGATCATTGCTGGTGATATTACTAAGGCACAAGAGATTGTTTTCCCTGCAATTAAGCGCAATGTAGAGAATCAGTCGCTGACGACTTTCCATAGCGGCCTGCCTATTGTAGCATCACAGATCGATAAACATCCTACGATGGGAGCTTTTGCTATGATCAAGCGCGCCATGCTCAACGGTGTGCTACTGCAGAAGCTACTTGAAGATTAAAGAACAATAATTCTGATTTTCTACGGGCCGTGTTTGTAAAAACACGGCCCGTTTTTTTAAGCTAGGGAACTACAATAACAAGTTATGGAACTTATATTAATATCCACTGCGTTTATCGCAGGATTTATTGCTTTAAAGTGTCACCTTCCCCCACTGGTTGGCTTTTTGGTTGCGGGCTTTGGGCTTTTTGCCTTTGGTTTCGAAACCAATGAGACCATCATTACCTTGGCTGACCTCGGTGTCACCCTGCTCCTATTCACCATCGGCTTAAAGCTAGATATCAAAACCCTACTCTCTAAAGAGATCTGGGCCGGCGCTACAATACATAACCTTTTATCCACTCTGTTTTTTGCCGTCGCCCTATTTGGTTTTAAGTTCCTTGGCATTTCGTCACTGGCAGCTATGTCAGTCGAACAGATTGTTCTACTCGGCTTCGCCCTATCATTCTCCAGTACCGTATTTGCGGTAAAGTCTCTGCAAGAGAAAGGGGAAATGAATGCCACCTACGGTACCTTGGCAATTGGTATCTTGGTCATGCAAGATATTTTCGCAGTCGTCTTTCTTACAGCTTCAACAGGCAAACTGCCTGAATGGTACGCGATTACTCTATTTGCGTTACCATTCCTACGCCCATTGTTCTACAAGGTGCTAGATTGGGTTGGCCACGGTGAAATGTTAGTCCTATTCGGCATTTTCTTCGCTTTGGTTGTCGGTGCTGGACTCTTCCAATTGGTGGGTATGAAGCCAGATTTAGGAGCTCTTATCCTAGGTATGTTGCTCGCGGGTCATCGAAAAGCTTCAGAGCTATCAAAATCCCTGTTTAACCTGAAAGAGCTGTTCCTTGTCTGTTTCTTCTTGAATATTGGCTTATCAGAACAGCCGACCATTCAAGGCTTTATGCTAGCGGTACTGTTCTTGTTGCTGTTACCAGTGAAAGGCGTGCTTTACTTCTTGGTGCTTAATCGCTTCAAGTTCCGCGTTCGTACTTCGTTGCTCGCTTCACTAT
The DNA here is from genome assembly GCF_054968605.1 of Pseudoalteromonas sp. G5_S1_14_S5. Lineage (NCBI taxonomy): Bacteria > Pseudomonadati > Pseudomonadota > Gammaproteobacteria > Alteromonadales > Pseudoalteromonadaceae > Pseudoalteromonas > Pseudoalteromonas sp. G5_S1_14_S5. The sequence goes on from NZ_JBQKUM010000101.1 coordinate 8,310, forward strand.
CACTGTTTAACTACAGTGAATTTGGCTTAATCGTTGGTGGCCTTGCCTTTAAGATGGGCTGGATGTCTGGCGATATCTTGGTTGCCGTCGCGATTGCAGTATCACTTTCTTTCCTAGTTGCAGCACCTTTAAATCGTGCAGGCCACAAGCTTTACCAACAATCCGGTAAATGGTTAAAAGAGCACGCAGCAGAAAAGCTTCATCAACGTGATAAACGAATTGATCCGGGTCGTGCTCAAGTACTTATTCTTGGTATGGGACGAATTGGTACCGGTGCTTATGATGAATTACGTTCACGCTTCGGTAAGGTAAGTTTGGGTGTCGAAGTTCGTGAAGAAGCCGCACACACCCATAGAAGCCACGGTAGAAACGTGATTTCTGGCGACGCGACCGACCCAGATTTCTGGGAGCGTATTCTGGATACCGCAAATGTAAAACTGGTTATCTTAGCTATGCCTCATCACCAAGGTAATCAAACCGCTTTGGAGCAATTAAAGTCTCGTAACTTTAAAGGGCAGATTGCGGCTATCGCTGAGTACCCTGACCAACTCGATACTTTGAAAGAAAATGGTGTTGATGCGGCGTTCAACATCTACAGCGAAGCCGGTAGTGGTTTTGCTCGCCACGTTTGTGAGCAATTAAACCCAAACATCAATAAAATCTAACCCAAACCTCCTTTAACAAAACCTCTCAAGACTGTGAATTTTCGCACTTTTGAGGGGTTTTCGTTCAAAAAACACACTGCATTTAGATTCCAAACACCAAAATGACAAATAAATTAAATAATTTCTAACATAACACCCTTTATATTATTTTTTTGCTCACATCCGGTTGCTTTTTTTAGCCAGAATGGCAAATTGAATACAGTTGAATTAGAAATTATTTAAAAGGAAGTTCTATGTGTTCAGTATTTGGCATTCTCGACATAAAAAGTGATGCCGCAGCACTTCGCCCTATCGCTTTAGAAATGTCTAAAAAGCTTCGTCACCGTGGGCCAGATTGGTCTGGCATCTATGCAAGTGACAAAGCGATCCTTGCTCATGAGCGTTTAGCTATCGTTGGTCTAAATAGTGGTGCTCAACCGCTATACAGCCAAGACAAGAAGCACATTCTTGCGGTAAACGGCGAAATCTATAACCACAAAGAACTTCGTGCTCGCTATGAAGACAAGTACCAGTTCCAGACAGACTCTGACTGTGAAGTTATCTTAGCCCTATATCAAGAAATGGGCGCAGACCTGCTAGAAGAACTAAACGGTATCTTCGCATTCGTTTTATACGATGAAGAAAAAGACGAGTACCTAGTAGGTCGCGATCACATCGGTATCATCCCGCTTTACCAAGGCTACGATGAACACGGTAACTACTATTTTGCTTCTGAAATGAAAGCTCTAGTTCCTGTATGTAAAACCATCAGCGAGTTCCCTCCAGGTAGCTTCTACTCTTCGAAAGATACAGAGCCACAACGTTACTATGTTCGCGATTGGAACGAATACGCAGCAGTGCAAGGCAACAGCACAAGCAAGGAAGACCTAACGGAAGCACTAGAGACAGCGGTTAAACGTCAACTAATGACTGACGTACCTTATGGTGTACTGCTATCTGGTGGTCTAGATTCGTCAATCACTTCTGCAGTCGCGAAACGCTTTGCGGCAATGCGTATTGAAGATGATGAGCAGTCTGAAGCTTGGTGGCCACAACTGCACTCATTTGCGGTTGGTCTAGAAGGTGCACCTGATCTTATCGCTGCTCGTGAAGTGGCAGACAAGATCGGTACCGTTCACCACGAGATGACATACACCATTCAAGAAGGTTTGGATGCAATCCGTGACGTTATCTACCACATCGAAACCTACGACGTAACGACAATTCGCGCGTCTACGCCAATGTACCTACTTGCTCGTAAGATCAAAGCAATGGGTATCAAAATGGTACTGTCTGGTGAAGGTGCTGATGAGATCTTTGGCGGTTACTTGTATTTCCACAAAGCGCCAAACGCAAAAGAATTCCATGAAGAAACAGTACGTAAACTGCTGGCTCTGAACATGTTTGACTGTGCTCGTGCGAACAAATCACTAGCAGCATGGGGCGTAGAAGGCCGCGTACCATTCTTGGACAAAGAGTTCATCGATGTAGCAATGCGCTTAAACCCAGAAGACAAAATGTGTGGCAACGGTAAGATGGAGAAACACATCCTACGTGAGTGTTTTGAAGATTATCTACCAGACTCAATTGCATGGCGTCAAAAAGAGCAATTCTCTGATGGTGTTGGATACGACTGGATTGATACGTTGAAAGCAACCGCTGAAGCGAAAGTAACGGACAAGCAAATGGAAACTGCGCAGTTCCGCTTCCCATACAACACGCCAACGACTAAAGAAGGCTATGCTTACCGCGAAATTTTTGAAGAGTTGTTCCCGCTAGAATCTGCAGCAGAGTGTGTACCAGGTGGTCCATCTGTCGCCTGTTCATCAGCGAAAGCCATTGAGTGGGATGAGTCGTTCCAAAACTGTGTAGACCCATCAGGTCGTGCGGTTCAAGCGGTTCACAACGACGCTTACAACGCGTAAACGCTCAGGCAAATTCGAAATACCAAAAAGGCGCATAATGCGCCTTTTTGTTTTAAGCCTAAATGTAATAATTCTTATCACAGAGTTAAACGTGTACTTGTAGTGCCTCGTTTTCAATACTGACTGGCACCACATGACTGATCATCTTCACTAACATGATAGAGCGAGCCTCACCGTCTTTCTGATGGAAAATCGCCTCAATACCAGCAAACTGACCGCTATTAATTTTCACAACTTGACCAGGTTCGAACTCAACACAGCAATCTTCAATTTCATTGCGGCAATACTTCTCAAGTTGTTTGAGCTCAAAAACCAAATCACCTTGCACTTCATGTGGTAGTGCTCCAAACTTAATAAAGTCCACTACGCCGCGCGTTGAACGAACAGTAGTAAAACTCGGCCCTTGTTCATAATCAAATCGAACAAAGACGTATGAAGGAAATAGCGGTTCTTTGACCACCTTTTCTTTCCCTCTAACCACCTTTTCGACTTCTATTTGTGGGTAAAAGCACTCTACCCCTTGATTCTCTAAGTGCTGCTGAGCGCGTTTTTGATCGCCACGCTTACAGTAGAGTAAATACCAACGTTTCATTTAACTAGCCATTTTCTATTTTTTGGACATTTTACCACAAGCCTAATACGGTTTAATTGCTATTAACTAAATGAATCTTAATCGCCGTAAAATTATGCGTAGCAAAGCAATTTATCAACAAAAAATATAGATATAAAATAATTAAGCATTGTACAGAGTTCTATTGTCGATCAAAAGGTGCGCTACTATGACTGCATATACAGTCAAAAAACAAAATACAACGTTCCCTTTAAGGGGAGTAGGATACATAAAACTGATGACTGGAGCTTTTATTATTCAAAAATATTTTTAATGAGATCATTTAACAATCAACTCAAATTTGGAAAATTAGTTTGCAGCACGAACTTTAAGGGTAAGACCACCAATAAAGGATATAACTTTCAAACACTTACAGTAAAAAGGCTATCATTACTATAAAATACATCTATTGCAGATGTTACCCCCACTCTGTATACATAAGTGCCTATAAAATCTTTTAATAGCTAAAATTAGTAAAACTTATGCCAAGCAATCACAACATCTTTGGCCACCCTAGAGGCCTATTTCTACTTTTCAGCACAGAGCTATGGGAACGTTTCTCCTACTACGCTATGCGTGCGATTCTTGTTTTATTCTTAACAGACACAACGATCAACGGCGGATTGGGCTGGTCGACAAAAGACGCGCTTGACCTTTACGGTATCTACACAGGTTTAGTTTACATCACGCCTTTGATCGGTGGTTGGATTGCCGACAACTACCTAGGGCAACGTAAGTCGATTTTTATTGGTGGCGTGTTAATGGCACTTGGCCAATTTACACTAGCTCTACCAAGCGGCTTTATGGGCTTAGACCAAGTAAGTGCACTTTACCTAGGTCTAGCACTGCTTATCAGTGGTAACGGCATGTTTAAGCCAAACATCTCGACTATGGTTGGTGACCTTTACCAAGATGGTGATAACCGTCGTGATGGCGCATTTACTATTTTCTACATGGGAATCAACTTAGGTGCACTATTAGGTGGCCTTATCTCTGGTGCTGCAGCTGAGTCGTATGGCTGGAAAGCAGGTTTCCTAGCGGCTGGTATCGGTATGGTTATTAGCTTAATCATGCAAATAACGATGGCTCAATCATGGCTAGGTAATATCGGTTCTGTGCCAGCAGCTACACGCGCAAAAGCTCTGAGTAAATCGAAAGAGAAAGCACCGCTAACTAAAGAAGAGTTCGATCGACTAAAAGTTATTCTGATCATGGGTCTGTTCGTGATTATTTTCTGGGCGGGCTTTGAACAAGCCGGCGGCCTAATGAACATCTACACTCAACAATATACAGACCGTATGATTGGTGATTTTGAAGTTCCGGCTGCGTGGTTCCAATCTCTAAACCCATTTTTCATCATTACACTTGCACCAATCATTGCTGCATTCTGGGTGAAGTTAGGTAAGCGTGAACCAAACTCACCGGTTAAATTTGCGATGGCTCTGTTCTTCTTAGCACTTGGCTTCGTCTGCATGATGGGCGCGGTAATGGAACAAGGCGGTGACCTTGCAGTTAAAACCTCTATGCTGTGGTTAGTAGGCGCATTCTTCTTCCATACACTTGGTGAACTTTGCCTATCTCCTATCGGTCTATCGTTAGTAACTAAGCTGGCACCGCTACGTTTAGCATCACTAATGATGGGAGCATGGTTTGGTTTCAATGCTATTGCAAACTACGTAGCTGGCCTTGTTGGCTCTCATGTAGGTGAGCTAGGCGCGATGGCAATCTTCAGTGGTATTGCAATTACTGCAACAATCAGCGGCATCTTACTGCTTCTTTGTGCTGGTAAGCTTGTGTCATGGATGCACGGTGTAGAGAGCAACATGACACTAGAGTCTAAACCAAAAGAAGAGCGCACTGCAGAAACTTCTGTTGCTTAATATCTAATATCGTCCAGTGCCTAATCGACGCTAGAATACAATCCAAAAGGGCT
>NZ_JBQKUM010000102.1:0-13138 GCF_054968605.1 Pseudoalteromonas sp. G5_S1_14_S5
CACGACTATGTGGGCGTTTTTATTTGTTATTTCATACATCATGGCTTGTGACGACTAACCATCAGCTTGCAAGCACAAATCAGTAAACTGAGCTCGAGTCAGTTGAGCTAAATCTTTAGGGGCGAGTTCAATTTCCAACCCTCGCTTTCCTGCACTTACGCAGATCGTTTCAAACTCCGTCGCACTGGAATGAACAAAAGTCGGCAGCGCTTTCTTCTGACCAAGCGGGCTGATCCCCCCTACTACATAACCTGTGGTTTTCTGTGCAATATCCGGGTTCGCCATCTCTGCTTTTTTGCCTTTTGCCGCTTTAGCCGCAAGTTTCAAATTTAGTTTCTGGTCGACAGGTATCACCGCAACAGCCAAGTCTTTAGCGACACCATTTAGACAGAATAGCAGCGTTTTGAATACACGTTTAGGATCCTGCCCAAGTGCTTCAACAGCCTCTAACCCATAGTTGGTATTGTTGGCATCGTGGTGATACTGATGCACCGTATGAGCGATTTTCTTTTTCTTGGCAAGATTGATTGCAGGGGTCATAACAAATCCAAACAATAGGTAAACAAAAAGCGACGCCGTAGCGTCGCTTTAGTTAAATTTATCATGGCGCTAGAGTCAATCGAATTTAGCGCTTAATGATCCAATTACTTGTAAACAATTTGACCAGAAGGTGCGTACTTGTTCACGTCAACTGGGCTATTCGCTGCTAGATACTCTTTTAGTACTTCAGCGTCAACAAAACCAGTGTTTACGTAACCAGGGTGGTCAGACAGTTTAGGGTAGCCGTCACCACCAGCAGCGTTAAAGCTTGGTACTGTGAAGCGGTACGTTTCTTCTAAGTTAAGTGGCATACCACCAATAACAACGTCAGACACTTCACCGTTCGCAACTGTCATTGAGATACCAGCGAATTGTGCGTAAGCACCTGAATCGATTGGTTTAGTCGCTACTACGTTTAGGTAATCTAGAACTTCTTTACCCGTCATGTCTGTGTAAGTCAGGATATTTGCAAAAGGTTGTACTGTTAGTACATCTTTGTATGTTACTTCCCCCGCTTCAATTGAATCACGAACACCACCAGAGTTCATCACAGCGAAGTCTGCTTTTGCACGCTCCATGTGAGAAGTTGCAATCAGACGGCCTAGGTTAGTCTGTTGGAAACGAACCACGTTACGGTCACCTTCAAGCTTGCCATTTGTTTCAGCAATCTTAACTTCAAGCTGTGCTTGGCCTTGCTCTTGGAATGGACGTAGGAACTCTAGTAGTTCTGGATCTTGCGCAATCTCGTCTTGGATAAGAACACGCTGCTTCTTACCGTCGATCTTAACCTTTTTCTTCAGGTTAACTGGGATTAGGTCGTAGCTCACCATTTCTAGTTCGCCATTACGGAATTCGTAATCAGCACGGCCTACGTATTTACCCCATTCGTGAGCTTGAACGATGTAAGTACCGTTTTGAAGGTCTGGTTTACACTCATCACCCGGCTTGAAGTTTTTCTTCGCAACGTTAGGGCCTTCCATACATACAGGCTCTTGAGAGTGACCACCAACGATCATGTCTAGATCACCTTCGTCTAGGTAACGCGCTAGTGCTACATCACCTGGTGCGTTAACGCCACGCTGACCATTTTCGTAGTGACCCATGTGAGTCACAGCAAAGATAAGATCTGGCTTTTCTGTTTCTTTAAGTTCAGCGATCAGTTTCTTCGCTTCTTCTTTAGGGTCACGGAAATCGATACCTGCGATAAACTCAGGGTTGCCAATCTTTTGAGTATCTTCCGTTGTTAAACCAATAACCGCAATTTTAATACCTTGCTTTTCAAACATCTCGTAAGCTTGGAACTTACGTTCGCCAGTCGCTTTATCGTAGATGTTTGCAGATAACATTGGGAAGTTAGCCCAATCGATTTGCTTTTGTAGTACGTCTAGTGAGTTATCAAACTCATGGTTACCGAGTGCCATTGCATCGTAACCAATCTTGTTCATACCTTTGAAATCAGGTTCTGCATCTTGAAGATCTGACTCTGGTACACCTGTGTTGATGTCACCACCAGATAGAAGCAACACGCTACCGCCTTCTGCTTCAACTTCTGCACGAAGTTGATCAATCAGCGTTTTACGTGCAGACATGCCGTATTCGCCGTATTTGTTCTGCCAGAAACGACCATGGTTGTCGTTAGTGTGAAGAATCGTTAGCTTGTAAGTTTCGTCTTGGTTCCAATCATGAGCAGATTGAGACGCACAACCAGCTAAAGTCGCTAGAATTGCAGCACTTAGTGCTGTCTTTAGAATAAGGCGTTGCTTCATTGTCATACCTTTGAACTTTGTAGGGGAATCCACTGCTTCTGCCACTCTCCTTAAGCCCATGTCCACTTAAGAAACATGGTTAGAGGTGGTAAAACTTGAAGTAGTTTAAATTAAGACGGTAAACCTAACAGAGTGATTTCATATTTATGTAGGATAGATCACCATAATCCCCTATCGAGTGTGTAACAAAGCGACAAAGTTGCAGTTGATCTAATAAGTGATCACAGGCAAACGTTTTCATCATTTTTTAGATTATTTGTGATTTACTCAGTTCGAAAGCGCTACAAAGTGACCTTCGTTAAATTTATTCGATTTATCAGAGCCTTAGAGGTTACGTTATAACATCACAAAACTGTACTAAAGCTAGCTTAAGGAGCTCAAGCTCATAGCCATTCACTTAGCTATAGGGACAAAAAAGCCGGCACTTACGCCGGCTTGGAATTCTATACTGTTCGACTATTTAATATCGATGTGGTCAAAACCTTTGATAAGGTCATCAAGTGCTTTCATCTGCTTCAAGAATGGCTCTAGCTTGTCTAGAGGCAGTGCAGATGGACCATCACAACGCGCTTGATCTGGGTTCGGGTGAGCTTCAATGAATAGACCAGCAATACCTGTCGCAAGGCCCGCTTTTGCAAGTTCAACCGTTTGCTCACGACGACCACCAGATGCAGCACCTGAAGGATCACGCATCTGTAGAGAGTGCGTTACGTCAAAGATGATTGGGCTGCCGTTTGAAGCTTTCTTCATTACGCCAAAACCAAGCATATCTACAACTAGGTTGTCGTAGCCCATGCAAGAGCCACGTTCACAAAGGATAATCTTATCGTTGCCACATTCTGCGAACTTATCAACGATGTTACCAACTTGGTTCGGACTCATGAACTGAGGCTTCTTCACGTTGATAACTGCGCCAGTCTTAGCCATCGCTTCAACAAGATCCGTTTGACGAGCTAGAAATGCAGGAAGTTGAATGACATCAACTACATCAGCAACCGGCTGAGCTTGTGCTTCAGTGTGAACATCAGTGATGATCTTCACACCGAATGTGTCTTTCAATTCTTGGAAGATTTTTAGACCTTCTTCCATACCAGGGCCACGGTATGAGTGAACTGAGCTACGGTTTGCCTTATCGAAAGACGCCTTAAATACATAAGGAATACCCAGCTTTTCAGTTACTTTCACGTAGTGCTCACAGATCTGCATTGCTAGATCGCGAGATTCAAGAACGTTCATGCCCGCAAATAGCGTAAATGGCTTGTCGTTAGCAATTGGCATATCGCCAATATGAACTGTTTTTTGTTCCATCATATTCTCTCTAAATAATTATTAATTAGTGAACAACCACTGTCTTTTCATTCATGACGTTCACTTGAGACTTCAGTAACTCAGATGCAGGGTCATCTGGGCATTGGTCGATAAAATATTGGTAATCCGTCGCTGCCACTTGGTGACAATCCAACTGCTGATAGATAAAACCACGGTCGCGGATTTCATACGGATCGTCAGGTACAAACGTTAATGCAAGGTCTGTACATTTCAATGCTAGCGTATAGCGCTCTTCTCTCAGTAAAGCACTCTTTAATAGCGCTAACCACTTGCCAATGATTGTTGGATGATCGGCCACTTCTAAATGCTCCGATTTAAGCTCAGCCAACGGACCATCATGACCGATCAGCCACGCTCGTAACGTTTGCTCACCAACGTATTCACCATTATATGGATTGATATACACTGCTGCTTGGCCGTACCAAGTCACTTTAAGCAGAAACTGAGTAGGGAAAGAGACCCCCTCTACTGGAAAACCTAGCTTGCGACCTAGAAAAAGAAAGATCGCGCCGAGACTGACTGGGATGCCTTTCTTACGCTCTAGCACTTTATCGATGAAAGCGTTCTCTGAAGAGAAGTAAGCGTCTTTATCACCTGCAAAGCCCCATTCATAGAAGAATAGTCGAATAAAGGACTCAAACTTCTGTTGCTCATCGGTCTCATTAACCAAAACCAATTCAGCTTCTTTAAACAGTCTTGCCAGCTCTTGCTCAGCCCAACTGTCTTGAGTGTCTGGGTTAATCGCTTTATTTAAGATCAATGCACCTTCAGCTAATTCTAGCTGGTCAAAGTCTTCATCAAAAAATTCGTACATAAGTAGTTAACCGAAATAAGGAGATCATTAACCGAAAAATGTTGGCGCCTTCGTCACCGCAATTTTGCCTGCCATAGCTAACCAGCCAAGCGCACCGAAGAATGAGAATACTCTCAATAGTTTATTTTTACCCAGTTTAAGCGCAAAGAAACCCAATGCGATGTAAGCCATCACACAAGTTAGCTTTTCTGTTAGCCATGGCGCAGCTGGAGTAAAGGGAATAAAGCCAGTGATAAAAATCAAGCCAATACCCGATAGCAATAGCAACGAGTCGTTGATATGAGGGAAACGCTGCAAGAAAGGGTGCTTAAGTTTCGGCGAGTTCGCCATCATAAGAACGAAACGAATTGAAAGAAGTGACACGCTTATAGCAATCGTTAGTAAGTGAAAATGTTTTAAACCTTCGTACATGGAATTCCTTTATATTTTTTATATGTGCTTTCGTTAGCACGAGCGACATTGGACCCGTTGGTGCTCTGTATTTCTGCGTTAAATGCATTACCGAGTCAAATGTAATTTCGCGCTAAAGGTATCAATTTCGTAAGTTCGCCCTCTAGGGTTACATGAGTGGCTAACAACTACTGAGCCCCCTCAGCAAACGACAACGAACTATGAGCAATAACGACCTAATGTCACTCGGTCATTGCCACCGTAATCTTTCTCTGTGACTACATCGAGATAACCTAGCGCTTGCATTATCTGACGTACAGCCAAGCCTTGGTCGTAACCGTGCTCAAACGCCAACCACCCCTCATTTTCCAAAAAGACACGTGCGTTTTCAGAAATATAGCGAATATCAGCAAGCCCTTTCTCTTCGGCAACAAGCGCAGTAATCGGCTCAAAACGCACATCGCCTTGCGAGAGGTGAGGGTCATCTTTCTCTATATAAGGTGGATTAGAGACAATCAGAGAGAACTTAACCTCACCGCTATCAGAAGCCAGACCGCGAAGCGGGTCAAACCAACTACCATGCAAGAACGTGGCATTAGTGATGTTTAAGCGTTTCGCATTCTCTGTTGCAAGCGCTTGAGCTTCAGGACGAAGGTCAATACCTGTCACTGGTCGATTTGGCATCTCAGACGCCAGCGCCAAGGCAATAGCACCAGTACCTGTCCCTAAATCCAGAATCGCACCTTGTTTCCCATAGGTTTTATCCAGCGCGACTTCAACCAAACGCTCAGTATCTGGGCGAGGAATTAAAGTAGATGGCGAAACTTTTAACGGCAGCGACCAAAACTCACGCTCACCGACAATGTAAGCCACAGGCTCACCGGTTAAACGACGGTTTAAAAGGGCTTGAAATTCAGATTCTTGTTCTGAGGTAAGGTGCTTCTCAGGCCAAGTTAACAGGTAAGATCTTGGTTTATCTAAGACGTGACAAAGCAGTACCGCAGCATCAATTGAGGGTGACGTATTGTCACCCTCTTGAAATGCTAAGATGGCTGCTTTTAATGCACTTTCAACCGTATAGGCAGATTGCATAGGGTTTAGTTGCTCTCAGCTAGCGCAGCAAGTTGGTCTGCTTGGTGCTCTTGGAGAACCGGATCAATCAGACTTTGCATGTCACCTTCTAGCACTTCGTTCAGACGGTAAAGTGTTAGGTTGATACGGTGATCAGAAACACGACCTTGCGGATAGTTGTAAGTACGGATACGGTCACTACGGTCACCTGAGCCTAGCAGATTACGACGCGTGTCTGATACTTCAGCAGCACGACGCTCTTCTTCAGCTTGTACAATACGCGCAGCAAGAACAGCCATCGCCTTCGCCTTATTTTTATGCTGAGAACGCTCGTCTTGACACTCTACTACTGTACCTGTTGGCAAGTGAGTAATACGGATAGCAGAATCCGTAGTGTTAACGTGCTGACCACCGGCGCCAGATGCACGGAAGGTATCGATTTTCAGGTCTGCAGCCTTAATTTCTGGAAGATCCGCTTCTGGGATTTCAGGCATAACAGCAACAGTACATGCAGAAGTATGAACACGGCCTTGAGACTCTGTCTCTGGTACACGTTGAACACGGTGACCGCCTGACTCAAACTTCATCACACCGTAAACGCCTTCACCACTTACTTTAGCGATCATCTCTTTGTAGCCGCCTTGCTCTGAGTCATTACTGCTCATTACTTCAACGCGCCAGCCTTTCTTCTCTGCAAACTTAGAGTACATACGGAAAAGGTTACCCGCGAAGATACCCGCTTCATCACCGCCCGCACCGGCACGGATCTCTAGGAAACAGTTACGCTCGTCGTTTGGATCCTTAGGTAGAAGAAGAATCTGAAGCTCATCAGTTAGACGCTCAATCGCTTCTTTCGCTTCTTTAATTTCTTCCTGCGCCATTTCGCGCATCTCTTCGTCGTCTTCCTGCGCCATATCTTCGGCAGCTTCTAGATCGTCTTGAGCTTGCTGATAAGCTTGGAAGCACTTAGTCACTTCTTCTAACTGAGAGTACTCTTTAGATAGTGCACGGAATTTGTTTTGATCACCGATCACATCTGGATCGCCAAGCAGGTGTTGAACTTCTTCGTAGCGTTCAACAAGTGTTTCAAGCTTTACTAGAATCGAGGCTTTCATAATGTCTTATCTTGTTGGAGGTCTAATATTATTGAGGGTCTTCTAGGCCCAAACTCTGTCTAATGACCGTTAATTTCGCAGGTTCTCCTTGCTCAGCAGCACTTTGTAGTGCGCGGGTTGGAGCATGGATCAATTTGTTTGTGAGCTTATTACTAAGCTCTAGTAAAACTCTCTCAGGGTCACCGCCAGCGGCAAGTGATTGTAAACTTTTACTCAATAATTCTTCGCGGATTTCATTCGCTGATTTTCGGTAATCACGAATACTGTCGACCGCTTGCAGTGAGCGCATCCAACTCATGAACGCGGCACTTTCTTCACTGACGATCGCTTCAGCTTGGATTGCTTCCACTTTACGTTGCTCGATATTGCCATTAACAATCGACTGCAAATCATCCACCGAATACAGGTAAGCATCATTCAGTTCGCCAACCTGTGATTCCACATCACGAGGCACCGCAATATCAACCAATAACACAGGTTGATGTTTTCTTTTCTTCAGAGCGGTCTCAACCATGCCTTTACCAATAATTGGCAGCGGGCTTGCGGTTGAACTGATCACGATATCTGCTCTATGTAGGTGATCTGGAATTTCATTTAAGCTGATCACTTCAGCGCCAAACTCTTCGGCTAGCCCTAAAGCACGCTCACGGGTTCGATTAGCCACAATCATTTTAGTACAGCCATTTGCTAGAAGGTGCTTAGCCACGAGCTCAATCGTTTCACCAGCGCCAACTAACAGCACAGTAGAATCAGCAATCGACTCAAAAATATGCTTGGCCAAGGTACAAGCTGCGTAAGCCACAGACACCGCACTTCCGCCTATTTCTGTTTCAGTTCGAACGCGCTTCGCTACAGAAAATGATTTCTGGAACAGCTTTTCCATTGAAGCATCGACAGACTTGCTACCACGAGAGTCTGTATAAGCTTGCTTAACCTGACCTAAGATTTGCGGCTCACCCAAGACCAAAGAGTCCAAACCACAAGCAACGCGCATTAAATGTTTAATTGCGGCCTGCTCTTCATGGATATAAAGACTTGGCTTTAGCTCTTCAGGGCTCACTTGGTGGAAAACCGACAACCAATCGATAAGCTTGTTTTTTGCTCCGTTTTTAACGTCACAATACACTTCAGTTCGGTTACAGGTAGAAAGTATGACACTTCCATTTACGTGTGCATTTGCGTTAAGTTGCTTGAGTGCCTCAGACAGTTTGTCTGGACCAAAAGCGACTTTTTCTCGCAATTCAACCGACGCTGTATTGTGATTGATACCTACGGCAAGCAAAGACATGTATCAGAAGTTCTCGATCAGGGAATGGAAACAAGGGGCGAATTTTACTTGATGCATGGCTCTATTTAAAGAGCAAGCGGGATTTGTTTTCCTGACTTCGCGCATTCAATGCTATAGTTGAAGCGTTTTTTAGATAAATTTGAACAAGTTGTGAGCAAATATGGGCAAGCTTCATAAAATCGCGTCTCTTATTTTTATTACCATAATCATGGTGGGTTGCTCGTCTATCCCGGAACAACCGACAAGTGTTGAATGGCAAGCGCACCAAAGCCGCCTATTGCAGATAGAAAACTATCAAGCTTCCGGTAAGCTTGCTTACATCTCTCCCGAGCAGCGCCAAAGCCTCAATTTTGTTTGGAAGCACTCTCCAAACAAAAGCCAATTAAGACTCACCACTTTCCTTGGTCAGACCGCATTAAACCTGACCATTGATCCATCTGGCGCCAAAGTCGTCACTTATGATGACCAAGTATTTACCCACTCAAGCGCCTCTATCTTGGTTGAACAGCTTACAGGCTTGAAAATCCCAGTTGATCATCTGCCAAAATGGTTCCTTGGCATTCCAGACCAATCGAATAGCTACCAGCTAAATACAACGAATACCCTTGAGTCACTGACCAAACAAGTTAGTAACCAACTATGGACTCTGAGTTTTACAAACTATCGCAACACAGAGATGCCGAGTACGCTGCAATCTGGTGAAGACAAAGCAAATGTAGAGACGATCCCACTCCCTACTCGACTCTCTTTCAAGCAAGACCAAAACAAAATCAACATCGTAGTTTCGAAGTGGACACTGAAAAAATGATTACAACACCAACGCACTGGCCTGCTCCAGCAAAGCTGAATCTATTTCTTTATATCACTGGCCGACGTGATAATGGTTACCACGAACTTCAAACACTATTTCAGTTCGTTGACTTTGGTGATGAACTAACGGTTACCGCAAACTCAGAAACAAGTTCGATAACTATCACGCCAGAAATACCTGGAGTAGCGCTTGAAGACAACCTGATCTGGAAAGCAGCGAATGCACTTCAGCAATACACCTCAACCTCTTTCGGTGCCGATATTGAGCTAGAGAAAGTGCTACCAATGGGTGGTGGTATTGGCGGAGGCTCTTCAAATGCTGCAACTGTGTTGGTTGCGCTTAATTACTTGTGGCAACTGAATCTTTCTGATGATCAACTTGCAGAGATAGGCCTGAATCTTGGTGCAGATGTTCCAGTGTTTGTGCGAGGCTATGCCGCTTTTGCTGAAGGCGTCGGTGAACAGCTGTCGCCTGCTAATCCGGATGAAAAATGGTATCTCGTTGTTAAACCTCAAGTGAGCATAGCAACTATGGACATATTCACACATCCAGAATTAACCAGAAATACGCCAAAGCGAGCGCTACCAACGCTTCTAAAGCAAGAATACGTAAACGATTGCGAAAAAATTGTTCGAATACTGTACCCAGAGGTTGATAAGCAACTTTCATGGCTGCTACAATACGCGCCGTCGAGATTGACTGGCACAGGTTCGTGCGTTTTTGCTGAATTTAGCAGCAAAAAAGAAGCCGAATTAGTGCTAGAAAAACTACCTGACACCGTTTCCGCATTTGTAGCGAAAGGACGAAACATTTCTCCTTTGAAAGAAACGTTGGCTGAATACCACTCAGCCCACCCACAATCTATTTAAAACTGGACGCAACCCGAGGTTTCCACCGTGCCTGATATGAAGCTATTTGCTGGTAACGCAACACCTGAACTAGCCCAACGTATTGCTGATCGTCTATATATCTCTCTTGGCGATGCTACTGTAGACCGTTTTTCTGATGGCGAAGTCGCTGTTCAAATCAATGAAAACGTTCGTGGTAGCGATGTATTCCTGATTCAATCAACTTGTGCACCAACCAATGACAACCTAATGGAATTGGTGGTAATGATTGACGCAATGCGCCGCGCTTCTGCTGGCCGTATTACTGCTGTAATCCCTTACTTCGGTTATGCCCGTCAAGATCGTCGTGTACGTTCTGCACGTGTGCCAATTACTGCAAAAGTTGTTGCAGATTTCCTTTCTAACGTTGGCGTAGACCGCGTTCTTACTATCGATCTACACGCAGAGCAAATCCAAGGCTTCTTTGATGTACCAGTTGATAATATCTTCGGTACTCCAGTTCTTCTAGAAGACATGGCTAACCGCGGCCTAGAAAACCCAGTTGTGGTTTCTCCAGACCTTGGTGGTGTTGTACGTGCTCGTGCAACGGCTAAAGCGCTAGGTGACGTTGATATCGCTATCGTTGATAAGCGCCGTCCACGTGCTAACGTTTCTGAAGTAATGAACCTAATCGGTGATGTTGAAGGGCGCGACTGTGTTATCGTTGATGACATGATCGATACAGGTGGCACACTATGTAAAGCAGCTGAAGCGCTTAAAGAGCGCGGTGCTAAGCGCGTATTCGCTTACGCAACTCACGCTATTTTCTCTGGTACTGCTGCGAACAACATCAAGAACTCTGTTCTAGACCAGGTTATCGTAACAGATTCTATCTCTCTATCTCCAGAGATGGCTGCTACAGGTAAAGTAACAACACTTAGCCTTTCTCGCATGCTTGCTGAAGCGATTCGTCGTATCAGCAACGAAGAATCAATCTCAGCGATGTTCAACTAATCAAGGCTATTTAGCTTTGTTTTAGAAACTCGTTAGAGAAAGACATTAAGCACTTCATTTGATGAAGTGCTTTTTTTATATCTGGTGACTGTTGTTTATCACAGCTCGGAATAATCATGGTGCCATCAGCTAGCTCGCACCTTTTTCATAAACTGTGATATCATACGGCGCTTTTTGAAATCCCAAGAGAGATCCATACCTTGAGCCAACAAATAAAACTTCTCGTTGGACTGGCTAATCCAGGTCCTGAATACGCCAAAACTCGCCACAATGCGGGTGCTTGGGTAGTTGAAGAATTAGCACGTGTACACAACGTAACACTGAAGAACGAACCAAAGTTCTTTGGCCTAACGGGTCGTATCATGGTTCATGGTGAAGATCTTCGTTTGCTGATCCCAACGACTTTTATGAACTTATCAGGCAAAGCAGTTGCAGCTTTGGCAAAGTTCTACCAAATTAAACCAGAAGAGATCATGGTTGCTCATGATGAGTTAGACCTTCCTCCTGGTATTGGAAAGTTCAAAAAAGGTGGTGGTCATGGTGGACACAACGGTCTAAAAGACATCATCAGCAAGCAGGGTAACAATAAAGAATTCTATCGTCTGAGATTAGGCATCGGCCATCCTGGACACAAAGATAAAGTTGCAGGTTATGTATTAGGCAAAGCTCCGCAAAAAGAGCAAGAGTGTATCGAGGCCGTCGTTGACGAATCGGTTCGCAGCCTAGACATCTTATTAAAAGATGGCCTACCAAAAGCACAAAATCGCTTACATACGTTCAAAGCAGAATAAGGTTTATATCATGGGTTTTAAATGTGGCATCGTTGGTCTACCAAACGTTGGTAAGTCAACTCTGTTTAACGCACTGACTAAAGCAGGCATCGAAGCAGCAAACTTTCCATTTTGTACGATCGAACCAAACACAGGTATCGTTCCGGTTCCAGATCTACGCTTAGATGCATTAGCAAAAATTGTTAATCCACAAAAGATCCTTCCAACAACGATGGAATTCGTTGATATCGCTGGCCTAGTTGCTGGTGCATCTAAAGGTGAAGGTCTTGGTAACAAATTCCTAGCGAACATCCGTGAAACTGACGCGATCGGTCACGTTGTACGCTGCTTTGAAAACGAAAACATCGTTCACGTTTCTGGCAAAGTATCTCCAATAGAAGATATTGAAGTGATCAACCTTGAACTTGCACTGGCTGACTTAGATAGCTGTGAGCGTGCAATTCAGCGTAACGCTAAGAAAGCAAAAGGCGGCGACAAAGACGCTAAATTCGAAATCACTGTACTAGAAAAGCTACTACCAGTTCTTACTGAAGGTGGTATGGCGCGTACTGTTGAACTAGCGAAAGAAGAAGCGGCAGCAATCGGCTACCTAAACTTCCTAACACTTAAGCCAACAATGTACATTGCAAACGTTGCTGAAGATGGTTTTGAAAACAACCCTTACCTAGATGCTGTTCGTGAATACGCTGCAAAAGAGAACAACGTTGTTGTTGCTGTATGTGCTGCTATCGAATCTGAGCTTTCTGAGCTTGACGACGAAGATCGTGAAGAGTTCCTAGCGGACATGGGTATCGAAGAACCAGGTCTAAACCGAGTGATCCGATCTGGTTACGAACTACTTACTCTTCAAACTTACTTCACAGCGGGTGTTAAAGAAGTTCGCGCTTGGACAATTCCTGTAGGCGCAACAGCTCCACAGGCGGCTGGTAAGATCCACACAGACTTCGAAAAAGGCTTCATCCGAGCTGAAGTTGTTGGTTTTGATCACTTCATCGAATTTAACGGTGAGAGCGGCGCAAAAGACGCAGGTAAATGGCGTCTTGAAGGCAAAGAATACATCGTAAAAGATGGTGACGTTGTTCACTTCCGCTTCAATGTATAATTGCTGATTAAATATCGGACAAAAGGCCAGTGAATTTCACTGGCCTTTTTGTTTTTACCCTTTAGCAAGAGTTCGACATCAGAAAGTTAACTTCCTATATATATCGCCTTTTTGACCTGTTTTTTGCCGACAAATGCGCCTCTTTGACTAAAAAGAAACCGAACAGATATTTATTCGTGATTTATTCAAAAAAAAAGTTGACGGGTTTCACTCAACTACGCATAATGCGCCCCGTTCACAGCGAAGCGGCAACGTTTCAAAATGAACGACAATTTGGAAA
>NZ_JBQKUM010000103.1:0-12517 GCF_054968605.1 Pseudoalteromonas sp. G5_S1_14_S5
TTTGATTACAGTCGTGAATAATGACAATGTGGTGGATTCGGATGGTGACAGTATTTTAGACAGCATCGAAATCGCTCAAGGCTCTGATCCACAGAATGCCAATCATCCTGTTTTTGATGGTGCGGGTGATTTAGATGGTGATGGCTCTATAAACGTGCTGGATACCGACATGGATGGCAACGGTCAACTTGATGTCAATCAGTTGATGGTACAAGTAGGTAGCAATGTCTTTAATGGTACCAATGACATTGTGCCATTGCGCTATGCTATCGACGGTACTACGGCTGATTGTAGCGAAACTTTCACACCGTCTGAGCGTTTAGGAGATCTTGCTTTATCGGTTTATGGTGGTACTAATTACACCTGTAGCGCTTGGAAGAGTAATCACGAAAGCAAAATCAATCGCCAATACTCGGTGACCCAATCGATTTCACCGTCTCTGAATCCGGCGTTATCTATTTACACCATTGGTATGCATCAACTTGCAGGTAGTAGTTATTATCAAAAATACTTTACTGTCATGCCGATGATTTACTTAGCTGACGATAAACCTTATCACGTTTATTTAGTCAATCATGATGGTACGCAATGGTTGGCACAGCATTACACCACGATTAATCCAGAATTTATTGCGAATGATCGTTGGGTACAATTGCCGATTTCCCTCGGTCAAAAAACTCAAGATACACAATTTGTGGTAGTACCTGATGACACGCCGCTTTTTGCCGCCGATTTGGTCAGTGTGCATGCTGATGCAACCAGCAGCAATGCTACTGAGATCCGATTTAATAGCTTCTTGGCATATCAAACTTGGCAGTACCGCTTAGATGGCGGAGATTGGATAGATGGCACTGGTACCAGGGTTGCGTTAACAGATTTATCTTCGGGTTTACATCAAATCGAAATCGCCTTGTTTGATGCTGACGCTCAACAGATCGCAGTAACGGATCCGGTAGAGTTTGAGCAAGTCGACCTGCATATTCTTCAGCATGACAACATGGTGACGATTGAAGAACGTAATATCATCAATTATGGTCAGGGAGAGACCATTGTATTACTACCAAGCTCTGGTGTGCTAGGTAGCACGAATATATACACAACAACGAGTACTCAACTTGAATATCCACTGTCATCTACCTTGCTGTCCAAAATCTTTGACCTTGATGGTAACGAATATGACATCGTTATTACGGGTCGTCGTACCTACAAAGGATTGGCGGGTGCCTACACCCATGCGAACTCGTTTAACGATTTTATTTTAACCGCGGCGGATGTGAATACCTTCGAGTTGTCGGTTGATCCAAGTAGTTTATATGCCTTACCAACAGGCAAAAACTACGATTCTGGTCTCTTATCGGTCAACCTTGTTTCTTCTTCCGGTTTGTTGGTTAACCAAAAAACATTGCGCATAGCCTTCAATTTGCCAACCTCTGATTTAGATGGTGATGGGATTGAAAATGGGATCGACCTTGATCTCGACGGTGATGGTGTCAATGACGACATTGATGCCAACGCGTACTCCGTTGATTCTGATACCGATGGTGATGGTATGGGCGATGGATTTGAAACCACTTATGGCTTTGATCCATTAATCAATAATGATGATGAAATCGCCGATTTGGATGGTGATAGTTTTACTAACCTAGTGGAATATCAAGATGGTTCTGATCCAAGCGATGCGTCCAGTTACGATACTGACCACGATGGTATTCTAGACAGTGTGGATGCCGAACCAAGCGTTTGGAATAATCTGGCGACCGGTGAAAATCGATACTCAAATAGTATTAGTACCAGCCACACCATGAATCACTATTCAAGTCCTGCTTTGACAATTCAAACCGATATACACCAAATCAGTGGTAACCTTCACGATCCTAATGTGAATGCGTATCCAAACCCGGCGTATCATTTTATGACATACAACGCTTACACACCGGTGTTCAATGGTGTTTATGACGGTGTGGTTTGGCAGGAAGAAGATACGACGGTTATTTACTACACTGAGTTCAATTCTGATGGAACAATTCGCCGCACGTTATCGCTACCAAATCCTTCAAACTTAACCTTAAGCATGGTTGCTGACAACGGAACAGGAGAAGTGATTTATATCGTGGCTGATGCGAAGGGTAATCCAGATAAAGTGACGCCATTCCCTGTATTTATCACTCACTATGATCTTAATGTGGATACAACGATACAAACCAAAGCCATGGATGGAGGACCCGATGGATTCAATGGTTGGGCGTTGACCGATAACCCTTATCATACACCTGACAACAATCGGATGATACCGAGTAAAATGCATTGGGCCGGAGACATACTTGCGCTGAATGCTACGGTGGCTTATCCAAAGGGCAATGATGGTATTAATCATCAAGGCGGCAGAGGGATGATCATTGATGTTAATACATTAGAAGTTATTAAAAATTATGGTCAATTAAGAGGTCATCAATTTGGTACGAGCGTCGCGTATGATCCTGATGGGTACTTTTTATTTTTAAATACAGGCGACAACGTACCGCGCGGTTTGGATATCGTGAAGTTCAATGAAAATGAAAAAATAAATATTCCGATGCATCGCATTAAAACCCTACATGCCAACATGCCTAATAACATGTGGGGTGAACCAGAAGAAGTTTATGAAGCGATTTCTTCGGAGCTTGAAACCTTCTACACCTGGTCAAATGATAACTATGTTTACATGCAACAAGGTGACATTGTGGTCATGGATGACAGGTATATTAGCTTTAGTGCCGGTGAGAGAGGACTCAACAGTGCTGAAATTGGTGGCATGCAAAACAAAGCCTACAACTTGATGGCAACGTCTGTGTCTAAAGATACAAGTAATGGCTTGACGTATTTGTCCCATGGCGAACATGAAAGCGAATTCTATTATGATGCGATCGGCAGAGAAACCCCTCAAGAGAATAAACATACTCTTTGGTTCACTGACTTTACTGACCCTGAGCATAATGTGTCGCGCGTGAAGCCTGTGCGTATTCATAACGACATGATTTTTGTATTAATGGAGATATGGGGCCGTTTAGACTACAAATACAACGCCTACATGATATTTGATAAAGAGTTGAATATCATCATGCCATTTACACGTATGGAAGGCGTTTTCCCTACTGGTAAAAGCCATGAAATGCGCGTTGAAAACAATATTATTTATGGTTATGTAGGGTTTGATAACGACGATGGCACTAGTCGACTACAGCGTTACAAAATAGAAGTTAACCCGACTGTGCGTAACGACACTGATGGAGATGGGTTCACCGATTATCATGAGATGTTAATCGACTCGGATGCCAATGATATGGCTAGTCCACTAGTGGATGGTTCAGCTGATTTTGATAACGATGGGGTGGTTGATCATAAAGATAACGATATCGACAACGACGGCATTTGGAATCTACACGACAGTGACGATTACGATGTTAATACTGATTGGGACGGAGATGGCTTAACTGACGGTTATGAAACTCTCAGCGGATTAGACCCTTATGATGCCGCTGATGGTTCGATTGATAGTGATGGTGACGGTATTCGCGATGCGGATGAAATGAATAATGGTTTGAATCCGAATGATGCTAGTGACGGCAAAGATGCTGACACAGACAACGATGGTTTTAGTAATGGTCAAGAAATCAGAGCGGGTTCGGATCCAAATGACGCAAATTCTTATGATGAGGATATGGATGGTGTCCTGGGTATTACAGATCTTGATGACACTGACCCTCATACTGATACTGATGGCGATGGCTTGGCTGATATTATTGAAACTCAATATGGGTTTGATCCGACAGATGCATCGGATGTCGATTTAACCCTCGACAGCGACAATGACGGTTTGTCTGATATTTGGATGCAACTTCAAGCCAATCTGTCTGAGCAGGGCACCATGAGTGTGTCTCAATGGGAAATGGCACTTCGGTCATTGGCGATTGCGCCAGCAGTGGTCAACACCGAATTTATTAAGCAGTCTCGCCAAGTCAACGTTGATTTAAGTGATTTAGATGGTGATGTGTCCTATGAATTCATCGTGCATTTCTCGCAAGATGAATCGAACAAGCTCACTCTGCTTGGATTTAGAAACCTTGATGAAGGCATTAATACCAATTGGAGTATCCGTTTCGAACAACTCAATGCCACGTTAGGCGTAACCCAATTTGGGGTAGGCGATTATACCTTCGCTTCCGTTAATGGTCAGTCAGTGGCTAGCCCTTACGGTGAGCCAGCTCATGTGGTGATTATTGGTCGAAATGGTAATACCGAAGCCTGGGTAAATGGCATTCAAGTGGGTGAGTTCAATGCAGGTGCCTTGTTAATCAATGACCCAAGCTCGCCACTGGGTATCAATGAAGGGACAGTATCTGGTTCTGATGGTATCTATGCCTTCGCAGCTTATAATCATGCGCTTAGCCAAGATGATATTGCCTTATTACACCGCAAAGCCATGAGTATTTATACGGATACCGATCTTGATGGCGTTTATGACATGTTCGATCCTGATGATGATAACGATGGTTTTGATGATGTTAACGATTCTTTCCCTCTCGATTCATCAGAATGGTCAGATGTGGATGGTGATGGCATTGGCGATAATGCCGATAACAACCTCAACGATGGACCACTTTCTGACACCGACGGTGATGGTATCTTAAATAATGTTGATCCTGATATGGATAACGATGGCATCAGCAATGATATAGAAATAGCAGCAGGTTTTGACCCTTATGATGCCAGCGATATCGATTTCTCAATTGATGTCAATAATGATGGATTTGCTGATATCTGGTTAACCTTGCAAGCGGCGTTACCGAGTGCTGGCGTCCCTGCTTGGTCAGCACATGTCTCAGCGGCCAATAATCCGCCTGAAGTGGTGGTCGATACTTTTGTTAACCAAAGCTCACAACACATGCTCAATTTAAGTGCCCTTGCTGGGGATGTGTCTTACGAATTTGTATTTAAGTTCACAACCGATCCGAATAATTCATTAGCGATATTGGGTAATAGTGCCAGTGGTTGGAGCTTGCGTTTTGAGCAGTGGAAAAACACCAATAAACTCGGTTTAACCAAATATGGTGGTGGTGATTATACTTTTGACGCCGTATCTGGGCAGTCGGTTACTTCTCCTTACGGCGATCTGGTGCATGTTGTCTACATCGCACGTGGTGGCGTTACCGAAGTTTGGGTCAATGGCGTGCAAGTGGGGCAATTAACCCAAGCGTTATTAATTAACCACACCAGTGTACCGCTTGGCATTATGGAGGGCGCGGTACAAGGTGATGAAGGCATATACGGCTTCGCCGCCTATAACCATGCGCTTTCTGCTATCGAATTGAACGCGGCCCATCAAAAAGCCATGGGTATTGAACAAGACACCGATGGCGATGGCATCATTGATCGCCTTGACCCAGATGACGATAACGATGGCTATCTTGATAATGGCGAGCCAGACACCACCGGCTATGGTACAGGTCAAGTGGTGGCAAATACACTCCTTCAAATCAATTTACGTTTAGCAAACAACCAAAACATCGATGAAGCCATCTTGATGAACAGTGAAGATATTTCTAATGTCATCGTTGCCAACATGGCGGCTTACAATGTTGAATTTTTAAGTGCGGGCAGCTTCACTTCGACAGCGGAAGTGCAAGATGTGATAGACAGCGTCAATGCCTCTGTTGCTGTCATAGCACAAATTGTGGGTTATGCCGATAGCAATGATGCCTCGGCATTAACGGCTGAAGCTTTGTTTGACGTGATGGGGCTGATGAACGTGCAGGCGCTTAATATTGAAAATTATCGCTTCTTCATCGCGCGTGAACTTGGTACGAACGTTGATACTATAAGTAAATTGCAATCGGTGATCACAACGGCAAATAACGTACAAAACCAAGTTGATGAGATCAGTCAATATGCCGCGAGCAATGACGCCAACGGCATGACGATAGCGATGCTGCAAGCGATTACTGGTTTGACTGTCAATACCAATAACTTGAGTCATTACAGAGTATTTGTGGCAGACAGCAATGCGGCTGATATCAGTGATATTGCGAGTTTACAAATCCTTATCAATGATGCTGATGCGTTTGCACTTGATCCACAATGGGTTGTGACAGGACAAGTCGTCGCCAACAATATCGCGGGGGCGACTGTGCGTATGTATGAAATCGAATCGGGCGCGAAAGCAACCGATATAACTCATACATTCGGCACCACAGACGTGAGCGGTACCTACACCATTTCGATTTTGCCAACCCAGTTACCTGTTATGGTGGAAGTGACAGGCGGCAGTTATGTCGATGAGGCCACGGGAATCACCCTCAGCAATGGTTCCTTAACGGCTGTATTGCCTTCGATTACACGTCGTGATCAAGTGACTATCTCCCCGTTCACAGAAATGGCCGCGCAATTGGCCGCCACTAACCTAACCGTAACAGGTATCAACGCAGCAAATGCGCTGGTTTCTGAACAGCTGCTCAGTAGCACGGTCGCGGAGGATGTATATCGTGTTGCGCCAAGTCAAATGGACGGAAGTGGTACTGACATAGAGCAGGGTTATCGTGCTGCGTTGGTGGGGCTGTCTGTATTGGGCGGCGGTAAGCCACTAGCGAGTATGGTCACTGACTTTGTCACCGATTTGGCCGATAACAGCTTGGCATCAGCCACCGCGAACGCCTTGTATCTTAATTCGCAAACCTGGTTGCGTCGCCATGGCTTAACGAGTATTGCGTTGAATGCGCCTACCTTTGGGTTGGATGCTGCTGCACAACAGGCAGTTAATGACATTCTAAAAAATGACAGTAACTTGGCGTACTTCCCACAAGTGCTGCAAACCAATATGGGCACGATTGATCTCAATGTCTTGTTATCGGCTTACTTACCAAGCGGCGAGGCGGCGAACGTGAGTGTATTGAATGGGGATGTCCTAACGCCAGTTAGCGGTGGCATGTTAGATACTGCCGCTTACACCGCAGGAGCGCAGCTTCAAGTGAGTGTTGAGGTAGACGGCATTTCGCGTATTGAAAATATTGTTATTAAGCCAGTGAGTACCCCTGTCACAGTCACAGCCAGCCTCAATGATGTGAACAATGGAACGCACAGTCTGAGTGTAATTCGTTCAGATAATCAAACCTATCAGTTAACCTCTCTCACACCAACAGTCTTGAGTGTTGCCAATGATCTACTCACTGTCACAAATGATGGTGTGGCGCGCATTGCGATTACTGCGGCTGATAACACATGGGAGCAGGTGGTCGAATTGGATGTGTTAGCACCAAGAACAGCGCCAAGTGTTTTATGGCAGCTTGACTCGAATGGCGATCTGCAAATAGCGAACATCACGGGTGAGAACACGGATGTTAATCTGCATTATCAAGGCATGGATAGCAGCTTAATCTTACTCACCACTTTACCTGTAGACCGAAGCGTTAACGACACGATTACGTGGGCCGTTATTAAAAACGGTGTGCGTTTCTCTGACATGATCAGCCTAAACGTGAGTGATCTGGTCAACCAACTCGCCATTGCTGATTTGGCTTCGCGTATTGCTGATAGTAATATCGCGGATAGTGATGTCTTTGCGCACTTTTCCAGCCTCAATGGCTTTGATAGCACACCTGCTGTGGTCAGTTTATATCGCCGTGAATTGCTAAATGATGCGATTACCACATTGGCAGCACTAGAGAGTGAGATTGCCGAGATAAATAGTTTTGCAACAGCGTATATTGAACTTGAAAATGCTGATAGCACTATTATCACAATGGCGCAGTTAACCGCCTTGCTTCCAAACCAATATTTGGAAAATACTTTATTGGGCGACTACCGTACAGCGTTAACTAACAATGTGTGGAACACCCAAGCTGATGTGCAAGCCTTGTTGGATCAAGTGAATAACCAGTATGGCGCTGATAGCGATGGCGATGGCATTTTGGATGGGATTGAAATTGGGCAATTTACTGATCCGAATGATGCGAACAGTCCTATCTACCTAGGTCAACTCGATGCAGATAATGACGGTGTAACCAACGCCATGGATCCCGATCTTGATGGTAACGGGACGTTAGACAGTGAACAAGTTATGGTCAACTTACGTTCTGCTGTCTTAGCGGGTAATACCAACTTCGTATCGACTGAGTACAGTCAATCTATGGCGGGTTGTCCTAATACCTATAACCCGACTGAAGCGCTGGGCAACATTTCTCTCGCCATTATTGATGATCAATATGACAACGGATGTACAAACTTCACATCTTGGTACACCAACACTAATTTCCCTGTCACGGAGTTCATCAGTTATCAATTGAATAAATCGATTCCGATTTATCGGATCGAACCAAGTCAAAATTCAGCAACAATACAACAGTATCCAGCGATTTACCCGATGCTGTATTTACCAGAAGACGCAGATTATGACATCTATCAATTGACACTAATTAATGGCACTTGGCAGCAAACGAAGATTATGTCTCTTAGTGTCGATGAACTCCCTGCCAATAATTGGTTGTTGATTGACCAAAATATCGCGCAGCAGACAGAAGCATTAACTTTAATGGCGCTGCCAGCTACTACTGATATGAATGAGCGTTTGGTATTTGATCTTGAATTAGTGCAGTACAGCCACTCTGAAATGCGTTTAACTTTTGAAAGTCGAGTGATTGGTGATCTCAATTGGCGCTACCGTGTCAATGGTGGGGACTGGGTAATGGGTAGTGGTACTAGCACAGTATTTGATGTACCCGGACTCGGTAACTATGTTGTCGATATGAACCTCTTAGATGCTCAAGGGCTGCCAGTGGCCAGCGTTGGTACACTGACCGCGACGAGTGCGCTTTATTCAATAGAAACCTTAACTCACCAAGACTCACTCACGTTTGAACAAGCCAATTACTTTACGGGAACAAATTATCAAACTGTCGTGATGTTGGCCGGTGATAGATTGACAAGCCCTAACGACATTGTTGTGGATAACTGGGGCTCTGCTCACCATAAAACACAGACTGAATTTACAGTAGAGTTAAAAGATGACAATGGCACACCGTATTCTGTCACCATGATAGGTTACCGTGAGTACAATACGCATCCCACAGCGATTAACTCCGCGTCACACCCAGGCTTTACCATTGCGGAAGGCAGTGCAAGCAATTCTTTCCACTTTTCATTGGATTCAACCAGCTTCAGTGCCTTACCGACGGGCATGCATTACAACAGTGGCGTAATGACATTACGCTATGTTACGTCAGCAGGGCAAGAGCTGGGTATCTATCCATTACTTATTGATTTTACGCTGGATTACAATGACTTCGACGGTGATGGAAAAGAAGACGGTATAGACCCTGATCTGGATGGCGATGGTGTACGAGACACTGTGGATGTTAACAGTTATAGCGTGTTGTCAGACACTGATGGCGACGGTATGACCGATGGTTTTGAAACCACCTATGGTTTCGACCCTCTCATTGCAGACGCGGCCACTGACGACAATGATGGTGATGGATTTACCAATCTTGTTGAATCGCAAGATGGCTCGGATCCGACGGATCCATTCAGTTTTGATACTGACCATGATGGCATTGTGGATAGTCTCGATGCTGAACCGACAGTCTGGAACAAGGTTGAAACGGGTGAACGCCTAGAAGTAACGTCCGTAACGGGTACTCATGAACGTTCGGTTTACTCTTCTCCAATGCTAGAAATTGTTACTGACGCGCACAGCCATAGCCAAGATATGTATATTCCTTACGAGGATTACCCGTACCCATTAAATCATCTATATGCAAACTATATGCCCATTATTGCCTATTCACCCATTAAAAATGGTTCGAAAGATGGGGTCGTCTGGCAAGATCGAACATCAATGGCGTTGTACTATAGTGAATTCAATAGTGATGGTACACACAACCGAACAATTACATTACCGAACGCGTTTAATGAAATCCTCTTGTCTGCAGCGGGAAATGGTAGTGGCGATATTGTGTATGGTATTGCGGCGATAGGTGGGTCTGAGGACAAAGATGAGCCTTCTGCTGTGCGCTTAGTGCGTTATAACCTAGATACTGAATCTGTTACGATTAATCAAACTGTGGATACCAGTCGTGAAGAGCTTGATGTCTACGGAATTGCTTCCAAACTTTATCCAAGCAGAATTTCATGGTCGGGTGACATGATAGGGTTAAACATTGTTCGTTATTATACCCGTATGGCCGATGGTGCTAACCACCAAGGTGGTACGCTCAGTGTCTATGATGCGGATACGTTAGATGCTGTAAAGCATTGGGGACAGGTTGGGGGGCACCAATTTGACAATTCCACTATGATCGACAGCCAAGGGAATTTTGTCTCATTGACTATTGGTGATAATTATCCACGCGGTATTGATTTAACGCAGTGGAATCGCACCTCAAGATCAGGACAGGTGCTTATGCGTTTCAAAACCGAGCATGGAACAGACCCTCGAGGCGGAAATTATGGTGAATATCCGGAAATTTCAACCGATACGACGACATACTATAAATGGTCAAATGATACTCAAATCTATTCAGAACTGGGCGGTGTGGTGGAAATGGATGATCGTTTCATCAGTTTCATGTCAAGCGAAAGGGGGCTTGATAACCTTCTCACAGCGAGAGGACATAACCTCGCACGTAATCTGGTAGCGGTCTCAACCGGTAAAAATACAAGTGAAAATAGATATTTAACCTTTGGTGAGTACGAAAGCGCAGAGTATTACACATTCTCTGGAGGCTATGCTAAGCAAGAACATCAAAATTTGGTCTGGCTGACTGATTTTAAGGGTATTCAACAAAATATTTCTCGTCTGAAAGCCTTAAAATTAGCGGATAACATTATTTTGCTGTTAATGGAGATACATACTTACGATGGCTACGATCACAGTGCTTACATGATGGTCAATAAAGATTTACAAGTGTTAGTGCCGATAACGCGTATGCATGAAGATGTCATCTTTAATCGTTCGCATGACCTTCTGGTTGAAAATGGTGTAGCCTATGGTTACAGCAGTGCTAATGGCAAATTACAGCGCTTTACCATCAGACTCAATGGTGATCCGACGATTGACAGCGATAACGATGGCTACGGTGATTATTACGAGCAACTCTTAGGTAGCGACGCCAACGATCCGAATTCACCGCTTACGAATGGTGATATTGACACCGACAGTGACGGCATCCCAGATCATATGGACTATGACGATGATGCTGATAGCATTTGGGATAGAGATGACAGTGCGCCGACTGATCCAAATTCTGACTATGATGGTGATGGGTTAACGGATGGTTACGAAACCAGCATGGGGCTTAATCCATTCGATAGCTTTGATCGTAACACTGACTCGGACAACGACGGAATTTGGGATGTTAATGAGTTTTTATACGGCCTTGACCCTAATGATCCAAGTGACGGGGAAAATATCGATTCTGATTTAGATGGCTTTACCAATGGACAAGAGGTGAGTGTCGGCACTGATCCTTTGGATGCTAACGTTTATGACGCTGATGGTGACGGTGTGTTGGGACTTGTTGACTTAAATGATGGCAATCCACATTCAGATACCGATGGCGATGGTATCAGCGATATACTCGAAACCAGCCTTAACTTTAATCCAACAGACCCGTCTGATATTGATTTCTCAATTGATGCAAATAATGACGGAGAAGCGGATATTTGGGAGAGTTTACAGGCGGCATTGCCTGCGCAGGGTGAGATGGACATTAGCCAGTGGTCTAGCCATATAGAGCAAATGGCAGCCCCTGCTCAAACACTGGTCGCTGACTTTATTAATATTCCACGTCAGCATTCAGTCGATCTTAGTGGCCTTAGTGGTCAAGTTTCTTATGAGTTCATCGTTAAATTTGCACAAGACAATACTGGAATCCTTGAATTACTTGGCCACAGAAACAATACTGAAGGTATCAATACTGCTTGGGGCATTCGTTTTGAACAAAGCGATGGCAATATGGGTGTGACCCAATTTGGGGTTATGGATTATCAATTCACGCCTCTTTATGGCCAAACCATTGCCAGTCCTTATGGCGACCCTGTTCATCTTGTGGTGGTAGGTAGAAATGGTACGACCGAGGCCTGGGTTAACGGTGAGCTAGTTGGTAGGATATCGGCCAATAGTATATTAATTAATGATCCAAATACGCCATTAGGTATCAACAGTGGCACTATTAGTGGTGATGATGGTATCTATGGTTTCGCAGCTCATAATTACGCATTGAGTGCCCAAGAGATCGAGCTTGCTCATCGTAAAGCGCTGAGTATTTACTTCGATAGCGATGGCGATGGCATTTATGATGTGATTGACCCTGACGATGACAACGATGGCTATCTTGATAACGGCGACCAAGACACCTCAGGCTATGGTACAGGTCAAGCGGTTGCTGGTGTGCTTGTCGATATCAATGCGTTATTGGCGGATAACCAAACTATTGATGAAGCGCTATTAGTTGAGAGTGGCTACTTCAGTCACATTATCAGCGATAAC
>NZ_JBQKUM010000104.1:0-12081 GCF_054968605.1 Pseudoalteromonas sp. G5_S1_14_S5
ACTCATAGAGTGGCTTTTTGTTTTCCGATGTAATCGAAATTTATGCTTGTTGCTTTTGTAGCTCAGCTTCTTTCGCGTCGCCTTCAATTAGAGAGTCAACGATAACTGCACATGCTGCATCACCAGTGATGTTCAGTGCTGTACGAATCATGTCGAAGATACGGTCTAGAGCGAACAACAGAGGTAGACCTTCGATAGGGATACCAGCCGCCAGAAGAACGGCAACAACTAGGAAAGAAGGACCAGGAACACCTGCTTGACCAACTGCGCCTAGTGTTGATGTTACGATGATAGCAACGTAAGCACCCATAGACAGGTCGATGTTGAATAGCTGTGCGAAGAAGATAGCCACTAGGCCGTAGTAAATCGCGTTACCCGACATATTGATCGTTGCACCGAGCGGTAGAACGAACGAAGCCGTAGAGTTACGTACACCTAGCTCGTTTTCTACAGTGTCCATGGTTACAGGCAGTGTAGCCATTGAAGATGCTGTTGAAAGAGCAACCGCTTGAGGCTTCTTCATTGCAACTAGGAACTTCTTAGCTGAAGTCTTAGTGAAGATTTGAATCATTAGCGGGTAAGCCACAAAGCCGAAAATCAGGATAGCGGCGATGTAAACAACAAACAGTTTGAACACAACCATTAGTGCGCCAAAACCGAATGTACCTACTGCTTCAGCCATTAGACCAAATACACCAAGTGGAGCGATGATCATTACCTTGTTAATCATCCAAACCATCGCGTCAACAATCGCATTTACGCCATTGATGATAGGATCACGTTTTTCTTTCGCTTGCTTAGACAGCGCAATACCAAAGAACAAGCAGAAAACTAGGATTTGAAGAATGTTTGCTTCGTTCAATGATTGGAAAACGTTGGTAGGGATCATGCCGGTGATGGTTGCCCAGAACGTTGGCAGTTCGCCTTTCGCAGCGTACTCAGAAGAGAACATGCCTTCTACGCCAGAAACATCGATGCCACGACCTGGTTCGAATACTTCACCCATTACAAGCGCTAGCGCTACAGCAAGAGCAGACGTTAGTGCGAAGTAACCTAGGGTTGTAATACCAACCTTACCAGCAGATGAGCTATTACCTAGGCCTGCTGCACCTGAGATTAGGGCAACCGCAACTAGAGGGATAACCAGCATCTTGATCAAGTTGATGAAGATAGCACCCAGTGGAGCGAACATTGTTGCGCTGTCGCCCATCATCGCACCAACTAGGGTACCGATGAACATTGTAATAACGACTTGAACGCCAATGTTGCTTAGTAAACTTTTTTCTTTTAACACTTCCATAACCTCTGTGCTACTAAATATAAAATTCCCAGAACTACTCACCAATGTACGATGTACTATTGGATAAATATTTCGCTAAGAGTTTTACACGTATCCTTTACATTTATCAATATGAGCTGAGATGAAACTACGCCAAAAATTGTAGGCCTACCGTTGTTCGGTGTTTTTTTACATCAAGGCAAAGGATTGCTTTTGTTTTTTATTGTGATGATATTTGCCAAGTTTATAAATGTGAGTATGTGTCGTGTTTTGTGAATGTTTTTTATCCTTAAGTATTGAGGTTTCGTTGTTAACATATTGTTTTCATTTGTGCGTTTTTTGCTCGCCAGGCTCTTAGTGATTTTAAATGGAAGTGTGTTATGAAATTTAGCCTGAACTATGCTTAAGGTATCGATTTATTACCAAGATGTTACCTTTGCGCTTTAAATAAAACGTCTATCTAGCATCTCAGTTGTCAAGAGAGAGAAGCACCAAACGCCATTCAATTACGTTATATGCAGACATTGACCGAAGTGGCGAATGAACTTACCACCATCGTATTTCCCATGCCTGTCGATTTAGTGGATAAAATCACCGATCCAATAAAAGCGACGCTCAATGAAGCGGCGATCAGAAAGCGATGAAATCCGATGATTAGCGAGGGTTTTTAGCAGTAATAAAAAAGGCGCCACATTTGTGGCGCCTTTTGAATTTAACGTCGTGTTTAGCCGATGCGAACTATTACTTCTGTGTTGCCGCTTTCATCGGTGCAACGAACTCTGCCAGTGTTTTAAGCATTTCTTCTGGTTGTTCAACGTTGCTTTCAATGATTTTCACAACCGCTGAGCCAGATATAGCGCCGGCAGCGCCTGCTTGAATAGCTTCTTTTACTTGCTCTGGAGCTGAGATACCGAAACCTAGTAGTGCTGGTGGCGCGTCGAATTTGTTCAAACGGTCAAGCAGTGCGGTTACTGGCATGTTTGCTTTGGTTTCTGCACCTGTTACGCCAGCACGAGAAAGTAGATAAGTGTAGCCACCACCTAGTTCTGAAACAGACTCAAGCGTCTCATCACTCGCTGTTGGCGGAGCAATAAAGATTGGGTGAACACCAAACTTCTTCGCTGCCGCAACAAACTCACCACTTTCGTTGGTTGGTACGTCTGCAATCAATACTGAATCGATACCAGCATTAGCACAACGCTCGTAGAAGTTCTTGATACCACGAGCGTAAACCAAGTTCGCGTACATCAGTAGGCCGATTGGTAGCTCTGGGTATTTCGCGCGGATTTGACCAATAAGATCAAAACAGACATCCGGCGTTACTTTAGAATCTAACGCACGAATGTTCGCACCTTGGATTGTTGGACCATCAGCCAGTGGATCTGAGAATGGGATACCAAGTTCAAGGGCGTCAGCACCTGCTTCAACCAAAGTTTCCATGATCTTAAGAGACTG
Organism: Pseudoalteromonas sp. G5_S1_14_S5; assembly: GCF_054968605.1. Taxonomy (NCBI): domain Bacteria; kingdom Pseudomonadati; phylum Pseudomonadota; class Gammaproteobacteria; order Alteromonadales; family Pseudoalteromonadaceae; genus Pseudoalteromonas; species Pseudoalteromonas sp. G5_S1_14_S5. The sequence continues at coordinate 2,735 of NZ_JBQKUM010000104.1, forward strand.
TTCAGCGTTAGGATCGCCAACTGTTACGAATGGTACAAATGCGCCTTGATTCTTTTCAGCTAAGCGAGTGAAGAGTGATTGATAGCGATCCATTATAGTGCTCCTTTCGCTTCAAGAATGTCATGTACAGTGAAGATGTCTTTATCACCACGGCCAGATAGGTTAACCACCAGAAGTTGCTCTTTTTCAGGTTCCGCTTGAGCCATTTTCAACGCGTGTGCAACGGCGTGAGATGATTCTAGAGCAGGGATAATACCTTCGTTGCGAGCAATTGCTTGGAACGCTTCTAGTGCTTCATCATCGGTTACGTTGTCGTATTCCGCACGGCCAATGGCATTTAGGTGAGCGTGCTGTGGGCCAACTGAAGGGAAATCTAGACCTGCAGACACAGAGTAAGACTCTTCTACTTGACCGTTCTCATCTTGCATTAGTGGCGCTTTCATACCAAAGAAGATGCCCGTCTTGCCGTGTTTTAGTGGCGCACCGTGTTGGTCGGTATCAATACCTTTACCAGCTGGCTCTACACCGATTAGGCGAACGCTTTCTTCTTCGATGAAATCAGCGAACATGCCGATAGCGTTAGAGCCGCCACCCACACAAGCAATAACTGCATCTGGAAGGCGACCTTCACGTGCAAGAATCTGGTTCTTGGTTTCTTCACCAATCATACGTTGGAAGTCACGAACGATGGTTGGGAATGGGTGAGGACCCGCAGCAGTACCTAGCAGGTAGTGCGCATCTTCATAAGTTGCAGACCAGTCACGCAGTGCTTCGTTACACGCATCTTTCAGTGTTGCTGAACCAGAATGAACCGGGATAACTTCTGCGCCCATTAGCTTCATACGGAACACGTTCGGGCTTTGACGCTCAACATCTTTAGCACCCATGTAAACACGACACTTAAGGCCTAATAGAGCACAAGCAAGAGCCGTTGCCACACCGTGCTGGCCCGCACCGGTTTCAGCGATGATCTCATTTTTGCCCATACGCTTAGCAAGTAGAGCCTGACCAAGTACCTGGTTAGTTTTGTGTGCCCCCCCGTGAAGTAGGTCTTCACGTTTTAGGTAAAGTTTGGTCTTTGTACCTTTAGTTAGGTTGCGACTCAGCGTTAGCGCTGTTGGACGACCTGCGTACTCTTGAAGTAGCGTCATGAATTCACTGCGGAATTCAGGATCGGCTTGTGCATCGATAAATGCTTGTTCAAGTTGGTCTAGTGCTGGCACTAGGATCTGCGGTACATATTGACCACCGTATTCACCGAAGTAGGCATCGAGTTTAGCCATTGTGTTATTCCTTCAATTCAATTGGAGTGTCTCACCCCAAGTCATTTAGTCTTGTTTGAGCTTCGCAGAGGCAAAGCTCACAAATATGTTTTAGTTTCCGCTTTCTAGCTCTAGTTTTTGCTTTAGAAGCCAGACTAGTAATTACGAATCGCCGCAAAAGCGCGTTGCAATTTGTCTGCGTCTTTTTTACCTGGAGCCGATTCAACACCAGAGTTTAGATCTAAGCCTAAGCAGCCCAACTTAGCCGCTTGGTTAGCATTTTCTGGGTTTAGACCACCTGCCAACATGATCGCACTTTGGTTGTTGATCAGGCTCCAATCGAATGCTTGGCCAGTACCGCCTGTTTGAGAGCCCACTTTAGTATCTAGCAGATGACGAGTCACCTTGCTTTCCAGTAATTCCGGTAACGCGCTCTCAGCATCGCAAGAAACACCATAAGCTTTCCAAATTTCAACGCTTTCAGGCAGAGATTGTTTTAGCTCATCAACGTACGCTTGAGACTCATCGCCGTGCAGTTGTACAGCGAACAAACCGAGCTCTGAAACTGTATGAGCTACGTCCGCAACGCTGTGATTTTGGAACACGCCGACGTAGTTCAAAGGTGCACCGCTCATCGTCAAACGAGCCGCTTCAATATCCACATGACGTTTAGACGCTTCAACGAAAATCAGACCACCGAATACCGCGCCTGCTTGGTACGCTTTGGCGGCATCGTCAGAGTGAGTTAAGCCACATACCTTGTTTTCGCCAAGCGTTACTTTGCGAACGGCCAGTTCGAGGTTCTTTTCTGCCATAAGAGAACTACCAATTAGGAAGCCATCGGCAAATGTTGAAAGGTCACGCACTTGCTGGTGTGTGTAGATGCCAGACTCCGAAATTACGATTGCATTAGGTGCAAGCTCACGAAGTGGTGGGGCCAGCTCTTTTGTACGATTCAAATCCGTCGACAGGTCACGCAGGTTACGGTTGTTAATGCCGATAACCTTAGCGTTTAAAACCACTGCGCGGTGCAGCTCTTCTTCGTTACTGACTTCAGTAAGCACCCCCATGTTCAGTGAATGAGCAACCTCAGCAAGTGCTTGGTACTCTTCGTCATTCAGCACCGACAGCATCAACAAGATCGCATCTGCTGAGTAGTGACGAGCGAGATAAACTTGGTAGGTATCCACCATGAAGTCTTTACACAGGATTGGCTGCTTAGCGATACTTCGAACCTTTGGCAAAAACTCAAAGTCACCTTGGAAGTATTTCTCGTCGGTCAGAACTGAAATTGCGTTAGCGTGGTTGTTATAAACCGATGCAATGTAGTTCAAGTCAAAGTCGTCACGGATCAAACCTTTCGATGGTGATGCCTTTTTACACTCAGTAATGAAAACCGTTTGTTCGCCACTCAGAGCTTCGTAAAAACTGCGGTCTGAGTTGGTTAATGCAGCTTTGAATTCGTCAAGAGGCTGAGTTTGCTTACGCGCTTCAACCCACTGGTATTTGTCACGAACGATTTTAGCTAATACTTCCGCCATTTCAGCTTCTTTAACTGAAATGTGGGTCGACAGTTTCTCGGTAGTCTGTGTCATGTTCTTGGTCTCAACTCGTCGTTCGTTAGGCGTGCGCGGCAAGCTTTTGTACAAGCTCGTACGCTTTGCCAGAGTTCATCGCATCAATGGCTTGTTGTGCGTTGGCTTTTAGGTCTTCGTGACCAAATAGACGCATTAGCAGAGCAACGTTCACAGCCACTGCACCAACTTGTGCTTCAGTACCTTTACCCGTCAGGATATTGGTTGTGATGGCTTTGTTTTCTTCTGGCTCGCCACCCTTGATAGCTTCAAGAGGGTGAGTGTTCAAACCAAAGTCAGCTGGTGTCACTGTGTATTCGTGAATCACACCATCTTTGATTTCTGCAACCATGGTTTCGCCGTGAATAGCCACTTCATCAAGGCCGCTACCGTGCACAACCGCTGCGCGTTTCATACCCATTTGCAGCATGGTTTCCGCGATAGGGCGTACTAGCTCTTTGCTGTAAACACCCATTAGCTCGATTTTAGGGCGAGCAGGGTTGATCAGTGGGCCAAGGATGTTGAAGATGGTGCGCGTTTTCATGGTTTGACGAACAGGCATCGCGTGGCGTACACCACCGTGGTATTGCGGAGCAAATAGGAATGCTACTCCTAATTCATCGACAGCTGTACGAGTGTCTTCTGCCGTCATCGCTAGGTTGATGCCAAACGAATCCAGCAGGTCAGAAGAGCCTGATTTGCTTGACACACTGCGGTTACCGTGTTTCGCGACTTTTAAACCACATGCCGCGGCAACAAACGCAGAGGTCGTAGAGATATTAATGGTGTTGTGACCGTCGCCACCTGTACCTACGATGTCTGCAAAATCGTAATCAGGGCGTGGGAAGGGGTTTGCATTGGCAAGCAGTGCTTTCGCCGCACCAGCGATTTCTTCTGGCGTCTCGCCTTTGATTTTCAGAGCAGTCAGTGCAGAAGCCATCAGGATTGGGTCTAGTTCACCCTTAATGATAACGTCGAATAACTGTTGGCTTTCTTCTTGAGTGAGAGACTGCTGTTCGTAAAGTTTATTAATCTGTTCCATGATCGTTTCCTAGTTAGTCTTTTTATCAAGAGTGGCCTTCTTCTCAAGGCAGAGAGGTTTCTCAAGAGCCCATTCGATAGCGTTCGCTAGAAGCGTTGCACCGTAGGTTGTCATAATTGATTCTGGATGGAATTGGAATCCACATACTTTGTCTTGTTCTTGAACCACAGACATGACCAGACCATCGACTTCAGCCGTTACTGTTAGGCTATCAGATACATGCGTAGCAACCAGAGAGTGGTAGCGAGCAATAGCCAGTGGAGAAGGTAAGCCTTGGTAAGTCGCATGATTTTGGTGCTCCATCATCGACACCTTACCATGAATGATTTCGCCTGCGCCTGCAACGGTGCCGCCATAAGCTTCAACGATAGCTTGGTGACCTAAGCAGATACCAATCATTGGTACTTTGCCTTTTAGTCGCTGAATCAGCTCAGGCATGCAGCCCGCGTTTGCTGGAGCGCCAGGACCTGGGGAAAGTAGGGCAACAGGGTTGTCTAGTTCATTGATTGCCGCTGCTACTACCTTTGCAGAGATGTTGTTACGGTAAATCTTTACGTTGTGACCCAATGAACGAAATTGGTCTACCAGGTTGTAAGTGAACGAGTCGAAGTTATCGATGAATACAATATCAGCCATGATTACGACTCCTTCTTGTTAGAGATGTTTTTAGTGTGTGCCGCTTGAATTGCTGAGATAACCGCTTGAGCTTTGCCGCGAGTTTCATCCGCTTCTGCTTGTGGTTCTGAATCCAACACCACGCCAGCGCCAGCTTGTACTTGTGCGACCCCATCTTCAACGTAAGCAGAGCGAATGACGATACAAGTATCTAAGGTGCCTTCACCTGTTAGGTAACCCACCGCGCCACCGTAGCTACCACGACGTGTTTTTTCTACATCGCGGATAAGCTGCATTGCGCGGATTTTTGGTGCGCCTGTTAGCGTGCCCATGTTCATACAAGCTTGGTAAGCATGTAGTGCGTCTAAATCTTCACGTAGTTGACCAACGACACGAGAAACCAAGTGCATTACATGACTGTAGCGGTCGACTTTCAGTAAATCTGCTACGTGGCGAGTGCCTGCTTCGGCAATGCGTGCCACATCGTTCCGCGCTAGGTCCACAAGCATCATGTGCTCAGCGTTTTCTTTTTTGTCGGTACGCAGTTCAAGCTCGATACGGCTGTCTAGGTCGAAATCGATTTGGCCGTCAGGACGCTTACCACGACGACGAGTACCAGCAATTGGGTAGATCTCAATTTGGTTGGTTTCGGTTTCGTATTTCAGCGCGCTTTCTGGGGAAGCACCAAACAGCGTAAATAGTTCATCTTGCATGTAGAACATGTAAGGGCTTGGATTACTTTGTTTAAGTTCTTTGTAGGCTGCCAGTGGAGCTGGGCAAGGAAGTGTGAAGCGGCGTGAAGGTACGACTTGGAACACATCGCCTTTTACTACGTACTCTTTTAAGTCACGAACGGTTTGGCAGAAATCTTCATCAGAAACGCTTGGTACCGCTTCCACGTTGTCTAATGGCATAACTTCCGTGATTGCTTTCAGTGACTGACATTGCGCTTGAATCTCAGTTAAACGCTCTGTTAATTGTGCTTTGATGTCGTCGTCTTGAGCGAATAAGCTTGCGTGAAGCAGGCCTTGGTTTTCTTGGTGGTCGAAGCGAAGTAGAGTTTCAGCGACGTAGAAAACAAAGTCAGGACAGTTATTGTTTGCTTCAGCATCACCTAGCGGTTCAAAGTTCGCTACGATGTCGTAAGCGAATAGGCCAGCCATAAACAATGCATGTTTGTTATTAGAGTTTTGTTCAAAGCTATGTTGAACCAAACGCAGTGCATCGAAGGAAGAGGCTTCTCTTAAACGAGAGTCTTCGTCCAGTTCGTTACTTGGCTCAACAAAAGTGAGCGTCAAAACGTTATCAGTAAGGTCAGATTTGATTTCTGCTTTCACGTTTTGAGTTAGGTGTTCGATAAGCGCTTGACCGTTTTCAGTCAGGGCTTGAAAGGTTACTTCATGTTCGCGGCATACAATGCGAACAGCAGAGTCGATAAGGAGTAGGCTTGTCAGGTTCTGTTTAGATTCAATCTCAGCAGATTCCAACAGCAAACTGTCCGTTTTGTTTTCACACAAGGTATGGAAAACACTGGTTGGATCTTGCGAGTAAGGAACTGAAGCATTGATGATCTTAATAGTTCCCTGCTTTTTGATTTCAATGGCCTTGTTCACAAGACCTCCTTTATGATTCTTTAAATTTCCTGCCGTACATAGTCGCATAAAGATACTTTTCACCCAATCCAGAATATGGTCAATTCGATGATTTGTTAGTCAGTTGAATGTGAGATGTTCGACAAATTAAAAAGCCCGCTATAGAAGCGGGCTTAGTGATAACTTTTTTTATAAACAGAATGTTTAATTAGAAGTATACGTTAGCCCACCAAGAACTTGTCCAAGTGAGCCACCATTTAAGCTCTGAACTTGCTTCTACTGAAGAAAGTTCTAAAACTTTATCTTTATGGTCTTGGTTAAATTCTTGTAACATGGTGAACCTATCAAATGTGACACTTCGTATTTGTGTACTAGTTAACTAGTTTTCCACTTGCGGGTCAAGTATGTTGACGCAAATATAATGATAAAAATTGAAAACAATGAAAAAGAATATATGAGAATTGATCTACATAGTCATACAACAGCCTCAGATGGCCGACTTACTCCACCTGAGCTTATTGACCGAGCGCTGAGCTTTAACATTGAAGCGCTAGCGATTACAGATCATGATACGACGGATGGGCTTGCTGAAGCGCGCAACTATATAGCGGATAACAATCTTCCAATTCAGCTGATTAATGGCATCGAAATCTCCACAGTATGGCAAAATAAAGATATCCATATTGTTGGTTTAAACGTAGACCCTGAGTCACCAGAGCTGAAAGCTCTCATTGAACAACAGAAGCAGCACCGTATTGGCCGTGCAGAACTGATTGCTCAGCGCCTTGAAAAAGCAACGCGTGAAGGGGTGCTAGAAGAGGTGAAGCTGATTGCTGGCGATGCACCTATCACCCGCGCTCACTTTGCTAAATGGTTGGTTGATAACGGCTACGCGAAAACCATGCAGCAAGTATTCAAGAAGTTCCTAACACGTAATAACCCAGGTTATGTGCCTCCGACATGGTGCTCAATGAGTGATGCTGTCACGGCCATTCACGCCGCTGGTGGACAAGCGGTATTAGCGCACCCAGGCCGATATGGCTTTACCGCTAAGTGGGTTAAGCGTCTATTGACTGCGTTTGTTGAAGCAAAAGGTGACGCGATGGAAGTTGCGCAACCGCAACAAGCACAACAAGAAAGACGCACTCTTGCCGATTATGCTATACAATACAAACTATTAGCCTCCCAAGGCAGTGACTTCCATTATCCATCTCCTTGGATGGAACTTGGACGTAATCTCTGGCTACCTTCTGGGGTCGAAGAAGTATGGAAAGATTGGGAGTTTCAAACAGTTTCACCGTCGAATAACGATGATAGTATCTAGGTGAAGCAGCTCCTTCTGATGATAGAGTCGAGAGATTCGATAACGAGGATCAATAATGAGCCAGTTTTTTTATTTACACCCAGATAACCCACAAGCACGCTTAATCAACCAAGCGGTTGCGATTGTTCGTAACGGCGGTGTAGTGGTTTATCCAACCGACTCAGGCTATGCGCTGGGTTGTCAGCTTGAGAACAAACAAGCACTAGAACGTATTTGTAAGATTCGTCGTATCGACGACAAGCATAACTTCACTCTGTTATGCCGTGACTTGTCTGAACTGTCACTGTATGCCAGAGTAGATAACGTTGCTTTTCGTCTGCTGAAGGCTCATACGCCAGGTGCTTACACGTTTATTTTTAAAGCAACCAAAGAAGTGCCAAAGCGTTTGATGAACGCGAAACGTAAAACCATTGGTATTCGTGTACCAGACAACAAGATCGCTCTAGACCTGTTAGAAGCGATGGGTGAGCCATTGATGTCTACGTCTCTTATTTTACCGGGTAATGAGACAACAGAGTCGGATCCAGAAGAAATTCGCGACAGCCTAGAACATGCTGTTGATGTTATTTTGAATGGTGGCTACTTAGGTGAACAACCGACCACAGTGATTGACTTCAGCGACGATGATGCTGTCATCCTACGCCGTGGTGCCGGTGATCCAGCGCCGTTTGAATAATCGTATTACTGCTTAAAGTCTGTAATGATGTAGAGCGACTACCATAAGTAAATAACAAGTGCTTTTTGGTAGGTAATTTGCGATAATACGTGACCGCGATTTGGTCGCGAAAAATTCATTCGACGTCTGTGAAGACGACAATTAGGTAGAAAAGAGTAAATGAGCGAAAAATTACAGAAGGTTTTAGCGCGAGCTGGTCACGGTTCTCGTCGTGAACTAGAAGGTTTAATCAAATCTGGCCGTGTAAGTGTTAACGGGCAAGTTGCGAAACTGGGCGAGCGTCTTGAAGACGAGAACTCAGTCATCCGTATCGATGGCCATACTGTTTCAGGCAAAGCGTCTGAAGAAGTGGTTTGTCGTGTACTTGCTTACTACAAGCCTGAAGGTGAGCTATGTACTCGTCATGATCCTGAAGGTCGCCGCACAGTTTTCGATCGTCTACCTAAGATCCGTGGTTCTCGTTGGATTTCGGTTGGTCGTCTGGATGCGAACACATCTGGTCTTTTGCTTTTCACTACCGATGGTGAACTTGCAAATCGTCTCATGCACCCAAGCCGTCAGGTTGAGCGTGAATACCTAGTACGTGTATTTGGTGAAGTTACTGAGCAGAAGGTTAAGAACCTTGTGCGCGGTGTTGAACTAGAAGACGGCATGGCTCGTTTCGAAGATGTGGTTTACGCTGGTGGTGAAGGTATGAACCATACTTTCTACGTAGCGATTAACGAAGGTCGTAACCGTGAGGTTCGTCGTCTTTGGGAATCACAAGAAACAACAGTAAGCCGCCTGAAACGTGTGCGTTACGGTGATATCTACCTTGATAAAAAACTGCCTCGTGGCGGTTGGAAAGAGCTAGATCTTCAAGAAGTAAACTACCTGCGTGAGCTTGTAGAACTTAAGCCAGAGAAAGAGACACTGTTGGATCTTGATCCTTCAAACACTTCTCGCAAGCGTGAGCGTTCTCGTAGCCAGAAAATTCGTCGCGCTGTTAAGCGTCACGAAGAGCGCGCAAATGCGCCAAAAGGCCGTAGCAACCAAGCTAAACGTAAGAAGCCAGCTACTCGTGGTACTACAACACCTGATTCAGGTCGTAGTGCTCCATCAGCGAAAGGCAAGCCTCAAGCGAACAAAAGTAAGCCAAAGACAAACAACGGTCGCCCGGCTAAACCTGCTAAGCCAAGAACTCGTCAGTAATGATGTAAGTTCGCAAGCTTAAAGCTTCGTTGTCTTAAAGCACTGAATACTAAAAAACCTGCTAACTGAGC